>SUPS01000070.1:11434-16577 GCA_005191415.1 Candidatus Helarchaeota ASGARD archaeon Hel_GB_A | reverse complement strand
TTTAATAAGACCATCCCTTCTTCGGCAATCCTACGGGCTACCGCCAGATGTTCGGGCGTGTTCCGACTACCTGGAGGAAGCGAACTCTTATCATCAAAAAGCCCTACCAAAAACATAACTCGCAATAATCGCTTTACATTTTCATTTAATGTCTCTTCAGTAAATTTACCTTCTTGTAATGCTTTTCTTAAACGACCTTTTCGATATTTAATAGCCCACGGCATCTCAAGCGTCAATCCTGCATTCACACAGTTCTCTGTACTTGTGGTATGCTTTGTTGCAAACCAATCCGAGACAACAAATCCTCGAAATCCCCATTTTTCTATTAGTGTGTCCTTTAAAAGTGTTTTATGTTCACACCCATAAATCCCATTTACCCGATTATAGCACGCCATAATCGACCATGCATCCGCCTCGCGCACGGCGGCTTTAAAAGCAGGATAGTAAATTTCATGGAGTGCCCGCTCGCTCACCTCCGAACTTACCCGCATTCTATTTGTATCTTGATTATTGCAGACATAATGCTTTACACAGGCGGCAATCCTCTGGCTCTGCACTCCTTTTACTACCGCTACAGCGGTTACCTTATTGAGATAAGGATCTTCTGTCTGATATTCGAATGTTCTCCCACAAAGCGGGGTTCGCTGAATATTCACACCTGGTGCCAACAGCATATGATACCCAACGCTTCGTACCTCTTGGGCTATGGCTTTCCCAAATTCCTCAGAGAGGGTCGGATTCCAAGTAGCGCATCGACAAATTGCAACTGGAAAATATGTGGTCTTCTTACGGAAATATGTGCCGAGCGCTCCTACCCCATGCGGACCATCTGTCATCTTAAATGCATTGATCCCTAATCTTTTAATTGGCTTAGTGTGAAAGAGTGTCCACCAACGTCCAGTACAAAGCTTAAATTTTTCCTTTAAAGTTAATCGTCCCAGTAAATCTTCTACACGCTCTTCTAACGCCCGATTTACATCCATGAAAGGCAAACCTTGAAGTTCCTCTTTTGAATATTTCTTTGCCATAAACAATCTCACCTAACAAACTTTGGCTTTCACCATTCATTAACTTATTGAGAACATCTCGAAGTTCTACCATTCTATTTTTTAAATATCACTTACCATAGAACTTTAATACCAATATATTAAAATAATAATCATCACGGATGGGAGCAAAAATGGCAGCTCTGTGTCAAAAATGCAACAAAGAATTTCATCCCTCTAACTTAATCGCTGGGATGTTTTGTTTTCCTTGCTATAAGAAAGTTCTAAAAAGCGCAAAAAGAGGAACAAAGATTCTTGGATTTTTTGCATCGTTCTACCTGATAACACCAATAATTGCAGGAATAGTAAGTTTATTAATAATCCTTGCTGGCTTATCCTGGCTTCTTACCCTCTACGCAGCGATATGGATATTTATCAGTCTAATAGGCGCCTTTCCACATATGCATGGCGTGATGACTCCTAAAAAGGTGGAAGAAACAGAAAGAAATTACGAGGACCAACTACAAAAGTACATCCCAGGTAAAATATCCTACTGCCATTACCATCCTACACGTGAGGCTATCGGAAGGTGTGGAATGTGCATAAAACCCTTCTGCACTGAAGATTTCTATTTCCAACGAATCCGAATCCCTAAAGGCCCGTATCGAAGTTATTCTTTTGAACAACCTGCATACTGCCTAAAATGTGGTGATGACTTCAAAAATAACATCAAAATATCCCCGATTCTATTCACTTTATTAAGTGTGGGTATTTTTCTCTTTTTTGAACTTTTTTATCCTGATTCCTCTCTTTACACCATTGTCGTTCTTATCCCGCTTTTCATTTGTGTAGTTGCTCTACCCCTCGGATTTCTTTACTTAAGAGGCAAATTATATCGAAAATCTTTTTAATTTTAATGTATATATTTTATTGTATTAAATACAATAAAACTAATACGTTGAAAGAAAATGGGAAAAACTGTTACATCACGGTTACCAGATGATATGGTCCAAGATATTGAAAAAATTTCAGAGATTGAAAAATTAGATAAATCAAGTGTAATCCGACGTCTTTTAGACAAAGCTATTAGTTTGTGGAAGATAGAATATGCTCTAAAATTATTCAAAGATAAGGAAATCTCTCTCGGAAAGGCTGCTGAAATATGTGAATTATCTATCTGGACATTTTTATTGAAATTGAAAGAAGAAAAGATACCAATTCATTATGATTTAGAAGAACTCAGGCAAGATTTAGCCTTAATAGACCAAGAGTTCTGATTTTATGAAAGTAATATCCAATACGTCTCCAATAATCGCTTTACTAAAAAAGAATGAATTGAACTTACTTAAGAAATTATTTCACAGAATAGTTATTCCACCAAGCGTAAAAGATGAACTAATTCAGAGTGATTCAAAGGAGAGTTCTTATTTTATGAAAGTAATATCCAATGCGTCTCCAATAATCGCTTTATTAAAAAAGAATGAATTGAATTTACTTAAGAACTTATTTCATAGAATAGTTATTCCACCAAGCGTAAAAGAAGAACTAATTAAGAATGATTCAAAGGATTTCAGCCAATTTAACCAATTAAATAATGCAATTGATAAATGGATTCTCATCGAAAATGCAGATAATCTAATTATTCAAGAAAGTACATTAGGAAAGGGCGAATTAGAAGCTATTAACTTAAGTTTAAAATATAGGGATTGTCTTCTACTAATGGATGAGAAAAAGGGGCGCACAATTGCAAAAACTATGAATATTAAGACCTTAGGTGTGTTAGGAATATTAGCACTGGCAATTAAAAAAGATATTAAAGATAAAAATGAAATAATAAAAAATATTGAAACTTTACTCCAGCAAGGTTTTTATCTCTCAAGCGAGGTTATCTTATTTTTCTTAAAAAGTCTTTAAACGATTAAATCCCTTCAGACTATATTAAGTAAGTTAAGTTAATAATCTTTATAATAACAAAAAGAATTACTTATCATATGTTCCTATTAGTTAATAAGGAGGAAGTGAGAAGCATATTTTATATGTTTAAAAAGGGGTTTTAAAGTTGGCTGGTAAGTCGGCAGAGAGTGAATTTGATTTTATAATTAAGGCGCGGCAAGAAGCCCGGAAAGTGGTCGATTACTACAAAACTTATTTAGAAGATGCTGGGAAAGTGGATATCCCGTTTATAGAGCTTGAAGGTAAAAAGGAATTACGGAAAATTGCCGCATTGGATGGAGGAGAACGGAAGAAAAGTCTTATTGCCTCAAGTGTCATTGTAGTTCGGGCTGGCGGGGGAATTTTCGAGAAAGACAAAAAAATTCGTAAAAAAGTGATGCATGATATTTTTATCACCTCGATTTATCAAGATATTGACCGCTTTGCCAACTTGATTCGTGATATATTGGAGTTCAGAATTTCTTTAGAGTTACTCGAAGAGGATCCTGAAGTTCTTATTATGGATGGGTCCCTTGTTGGGTATGTCACTCGTGGGGTCCCAAATAATGTGATTGGGCATCTGCATGATCGAACGATTCGGCAAAAAGCGATTCAAGAATATGTCGAAGCTTATAAAGAATATCTGCGATTGTTTGATCGCTTACTGAAAACGTGTTATAAGAAGAAAATTCTCCTGATGGGCGTTTCAAAGGATTCGCACGTCCATTATTTAATTAACGAATACCACCTTAATACCGCCATTACCGACTATGCCCTCCTACAATTGAAGATGCGAAGACCTTGCGCAACTGAACCGATGGAAGTAATGTATTCTTTTCATAGCCAACCCATTCAAGAGTTTGTAGATGAAAAAAACTACCTCCAACCTGATATCGCGAGTTTCTATATCAGTTATTTCAAATTGAAAAAGAATTCTATTCCGATTCGGGTGGATTTCCCAAAATGGCAACGCGGACGCTTTAAAGAGGTCATGTCGATAATGGAAACGTATCATGATCAAAAAGGGTTTCTGCTGACTGCCCATCTTGTCCATAATTGGGCGGTCATGAAGGAATCCATCCTCACAAGCGCGGTGAATGCCATTCGTGAAGAGGTGCTTAAATTAGAACCCTCCATCTATAATGCTATTTTCGCCCCTCAACGAAGAGAAGCCATTTAGGAGCTATTAAAATGAGTAAAAAGACAAGAAAAGAATTAGTTGGAAATTTAATTGGAGTGACAAAACCGAATTTTGTAGAAATCTTGATTGACCCCGAGGTCACACGAACGCGCCCTTTGGAAATTGGTGAATATGTTGCGGTAGAGTATCCGAGCGAAGTTTTAGAATATGAGGTCCTGGCGTTAATCACTGACGTGGGATTACAGAATGAAAATATCCCCGATTCATTGATGAGATCGCCTGAAAGTTATGAACAATTAGCGAAATTAGGTGATCTCACGGATGGCGAACGGCTAACCGCTACTGCGAAGATTGTTGGATATTATGATCCTGCAGAGAAGAATGTGATATTCCCTCGGTTCCCTCCTGTTCCAGGTGCTCAGGTATATCGTGCCAGTCCTGATACATTAGCCAAAATCTTTACGGCAGGGCACGTTCGTGTTGGGCACCTCCGCGCTCATCCCGATGTTGAAGTGAGAGTAAATGTAGAAGAATTAATCCGACGGCACACAGCGATTCTTGCAATTACAGGGGCAGGGAAAGGCAATACGGTGGCGGTCCTCTCCACACGGATCCTCGAGCTGAATGGAAGTGTCGTGATCATCGATCCACACGAAGAATATCCCTCTTTAAGAGAATTGTATAATATCAAGCCGAACCCTGTCGTGGTATTTTGTCCAGGAGGCGATCGCGCTAAAAAATATTATCCTATCTATTTTCGGTGGAACAATTTCACCGCAGAAGAAATTTTTGACATATTAGAGATTCGTGAAGGGGCGACAATTCAGCGTGGGTTAATTCGAGAAGTCTTGGCCTTGCTGGAGGGTAAAGACTGGGACTTAACCGACTTTGAAGAGGCATTAGATCGTTTTATTCTTGGAGATGAATCGCTTTCGGAAGAAGAGCGAAAAGAATATCAGAAAACTACTAAAAGATACAAAAGCGCACGAATTGCCTTGAAAGACTACATTAAAGGGATCATGGGCTCGCAAATTTTTAATAAAGTAAATGAAACCCCTGTTTTTGAGGAGCATGTCGCAAGTTT
>SUPS01000070.1:0-10655 GCA_005191415.1 Candidatus Helarchaeota ASGARD archaeon Hel_GB_A | reverse complement strand
GTGTTTGCGGGGGATCTTTTTGAACATTACAATCCAAATCCTCCCGAATTGAGGCAAGCAATTACCATTCTTAAAAAATTAAAAAATTTAGAAGAAAATCATCGCGAAATCCCTATTTACGTCATTTCAGGAAATCATGACGTCTCCTACTCCGCTTCTAAACGATATGGAGGCGATATTTTAGATTTTTTACAGGACCTTGAACTAATTCACTATCTAAAAGATAGCTATGAAATTGTCGAGAAAGATGGTCAGCCGATCGCATTGGTAGCTGGGCTCCGGTTTTGGGGCAAAAAGACTCCTGAACGATTAGAAGCATTTTGTTCCGAAAACAAAAACGCATTAGCCCGTGATGATATCCCAAAAATTTTATTGTTACATGCCTTTCTTGAAGGCACGGTCGCAAATTATGATATCACTCCTTATGCATTAAACATTACACCATTCGACTATATCGCCATCGGTCATTATCATATGAAATGGCCAACGAATTTTACGGATCAAGCGAACAAAATCTTTTCTTCTGGTGCAACAGAGCATCGGACCTCCGCCGAATGGAATCACCCGAGAGGGTTTATCACGGTTAAAGCAGAGAAAAATGGCGGAAAATGGGCTATTAATCCAACGTTTATTTCGTATGAAGTTCGTGAAAAGAAATTAATTACAAAAGATTTCGACCTTACAACGGCGAATGAAGTCATCCGCGTTACACGAGAGTTAATCAAGAATAACGATAAAAAAGAAATTCTTCTGAAACTTTATCTCACAGGAACCCTGAAGAGGGGCGAATATTCATTCATTAATCTTCAAGAACTCAAAAAATTAGCAAAACACGCTTTATATGTCGACATTATTAATCATTTAACATTCACTACCATCAAATTAACGGAGACAATATCTGATAGAGACGCGTATCTCGAAGTTTTAAAAAATACCTTCAATATTAAGGAGCAATATCGAGACAGTTATCTCGCTTTGATTGAAAATATCATAAGAATCGCTGAAGATCGTGATTTTACCCAATTAGCTACAAAATTGCTGGATGATTTCGTTGAGAAGAATCCTGACGCAATAAAGATGCCAGAGATGGGTGTAGAACCTCAGAAGGCAAAACCTAAACCCTCAACGAAACGCGCTAAAGCTGTGAAGAAGCGGAGGCCTTCCAAAAAGTTAGATTCCTTTACTTCTAAAGGAGGTAACAAATAATGATTTTTCTGAAACGGTTGCGATTACAAGATTTCAAATCTTATGAAAATGAGATAATTGAGTTCGTAAGAGGACGAAATGTAATTCATGGACAAAATGGTGCTGGCAAAACCACGATTCTGTTAGCTATCCTCTATGCCTTATTAGGACGAGTTCAACGCTTGGGAAAAATGGTTCCCAAGGATGAATTGATTCGAAAAGGTAAAAATTCATTTACGCTGGAGTTAGAATTCGAGATCGATGGCGTCGAATATTGTGTAAAACGCACAAATTATTTGGGAAATAGGGAACCTGTTGCAAAATTATGGAGAGGGACCGAACTTATTGCAGAACGACAAAGGGTTGTAAATAAAGAAATCCTTGAAATAATAGGAATTGATGCCGCCACGTTTGAAAATGTAATTTATGTCGGACAGGGTGAGATTCCCCAAATCGCGTCACAACGGGCAGGGGATCGAAAGAAACTCTTTGATAAATTTTTAAACCTAGATATTTACGAAACAATTTTCACAAAATTCAGGGATATCGAAATCGAAAATGAAGTGAAATTAAATAGTTTACAAACCAGAATACGGGACTTAAAAAGCGATATAAAGACTTTGCCTAATGAAGAGAAGAAATTGGAGGAGTTTCAGAAACGTCTCGAAAAGAGGAAAGAAGAAGAAGAAAAACTTGCTAAAGATTTGGAGATTCTTCAAACCCGATTCGACCAAGAAGAGAAGAAAAGAAAAGAAATAGAATTATTAGAAGAATCTGAGAAAGCTAAGGCAAACCAAATTAAAAAACTTAACGAACTAATTCTAAAGAAGCAAAATGAACTTGAAGCGTTATTAAAAACTAAAATTACTTTAGAAGAGCCTACATTATCAGAGTTACTTGAAAAACACAACGAATTAAAACTAAAATATGAGACAAATCAGAAAGCTTTAGAAAAAACTATCAAACTACAAGACCAATTTGAGTTGGAGCTTCAAGCTCTAAAAAAACGGATTAAAGATAGTGAAAATACCCAAAAATCTATCCAGAATCGCATCGAAACAAACAAAAATTTAATTCTCCAAGAAGTTCCAGAACTGAAAACTAAGGAATTTTCAGAATGGTTTTCTATCATCTCTTCTAAGAAAGATAAAATTGAAAAATATATCAAAGAATTACGAGCTGAAATGGATCTCGTAAAGGCAAAGGAGGAAAAGCTAACCAATTTAAAAGCCAAACGAAAGGCGATAGAAGACTCTATTAAAAATTCTGAAGGACAATTACAAAATATTACTAAGAAACTTGAAAAAATCGATATGGATTGGGAAAATACCTTAAAAAGGCTTGAACCTCTCAAGCTGGATCAACTAATCCAGGAACAGGACACGCAGCTTACTCAAGCAAGAGAAACTAGAAATGAGATCACTAATAAAAAAGCGGTTCTTGAAAATGAATTGAAAAAATATCGTAAGGAATTAAAAGAGATTGAATCCCTTAAAAGTGGTGTCAAATGTCCTCGTTGTAAACAAATTGTTACTGATTCACATAAAATAAAAATAATAGAAGAAATTCAAGCACAGATTCACAAGATTGAGACTGAATTAAAAGAAAACTATGAAGCATTAGATTCTATTGACCAAAAGATTGAGGCATTTAAGACAAAGAAAGCTCAATTAGAGCAACAACTCAAAACTTTACAAAGATTAAAACCTTTGGCAGAAAATCTCCAATTAATAAACGCCCAGAAAAAAAATGATGCACAGAACCTCCAACATATTCAAGCAGAAATCAAAGCTATTGTGATAGAAAAATCATCGAAAGAGTTTGATTCAGAAATTTCCGAAAAAAACAAACAACTAACCCTTTATAGCAATCTATTAACGCAAATAAAAAATGTCAAGGAAGCATATTCAGATTTAAATGAACTTTCAAAAAAATTGGAAGAATTGAGTTTAGAGGAAGGGAAGCTGACAAAAAAATATAAGCCCGACCTTTTGAAAAAAGCAAGAACTGATTTAGAAGAACTTAAAACGAATCTAGCGACCGAAAATAAGCTTATTCCAGGGTTATCTAATCTGATTGAACGCGTAAAAGAGAGAAATTCATATTCTGTAGAATTGAAGCAACTACGCTCGAATTTACAAACAAAAAAAGCGAAATTTGACCTGAAACAATATCAAACTTTAAAAGCAGAAATAAATTCAACAATTCAGAAAATTGGTGAAATTAAGAATGACATTAAGACTCTCACGGAAGAACTAATACCTACTTTAAAGGCAAGGATAAAGGATCTGAAAGCAAAATTAAAAGAACTAGAAACAAAAGAACTCGAACTCCAACATGAACAGAAGAAAGCAATTCTCATAAAAATGTTGCGGGAATTCGCCAGAGCCATTCCTCCCGTCTTACGTCAACAAAAAACTACCCAAATTACCGCCAAAGCGACAGAGATCTTCTTAGATCTCATTGGCGATACGGGCGAGTTTGATGGAATAAAAGTAACCGAAAATTATGGTTTGTACGTGACACGTTACGGAATGGATGAAGATATTACCATTTTAAGCGGCGGCGAACAGGTTCTTTCTTGTTTGGCTATTCGGCTCGCCATTGCAGAAATCCTGGCGAACCAAGGGCTTATTTTATTAGATGAACCGACATCCCATCTTGATGAGGTCCATGTCAAAGATTTAGTGGATGTCTTTCAATGGTATACTCCCGCTACCCAAGTCATTACAGTAACCCATGACAATGAATTTGAAAAAATTGCGGATTTATTAATTCAAGTTTATAAGCAGGAAGGTGTTTCCCAAATTCTGTAATACTGCTTTAGGGGAGGACCAAAAATGCCGCCTAAAAAATCTACCAAGAAAAAATCTGCAAAACCCCCTGTAAAATCAACCCCTCTCCAAACCATAAAAGATAAGAAGAAATATGAGCAGTTTCAAACAGTACTTGAGAGAGCTATTGAAGCAAGTGATTATGTTACGGCTTTCAAAATCTTGGCAGAAGCCAGGAATTTTGTAATCGGGGATATTCTCTCGGAACAATCTTATAACTTGCTGGAATCCTATTATCAGAAGCACTTGAAGATAAAATTGGCTGAACTCGGCTTTATCGATATCTCCGAGAAAATAATTTCTACCACCTTCTGGGCGATGATTAGCTCTGGGAATATTGCCTTAAAAGGACCTCCGGGCGTGGGCAAGTCTTTCTTTTCTAAGGTGGTGCTACCTGAACTATGGATGCAGAATGGAGAAAAACCTCATGTGATAACCATTCAACCTGACCGAAATATGGATATTGCATCATTGGTAGCAGATCGAGGAATCAAAAAAGGCGATACTATTGTAGAAGAAGGGCAAATCGCGGATGCCGTCAATCTTGCCAATCAAGGACAACGAGTTATCTTAGTACTGGAAGAAATCAATCAATGGCCACCAAAAGTTTTGAAAGATCTAAATGATTTCCTAGAAGAGAGACGACTCGAACGGAAATTGGCTGGAAAACATATTAAATTAGAGTGCCCAAAAGAGAATCTCTTTATTATCGCAAATTATAACCCTGAAGGTTACACCCTTGGAGAAGATGATACAGGAAGCGTGAGTTCCCGATTCATATTTTGTGACCTTCCTTTCCCCTCTAAAACAGATCTACAGGAAATTATAAAGGTAAATGTCTCAGATCGCGAGTTTATTCCAACTATTATAGGTGATGAAATAAAAAGAAGACCTACTAAACCGTTTCTCCGAAGTATGAGTGATATTTGTTACTCTATTCGCTCCTCAATTGAGGCAGGCGAACTCGGCCCATTAGCGATGCCTATTGGGACTCGACACATCATTAATTTCAGCCGTGCCATATTAAACAACAATAAAATCACCGATGCCATCTATAAAGCTTTGGTAGATCCTATTCTGGAAAAATATGTGCGAGAAGGTCCTCTTACTAACGTAGAACCGAATGAATATGATGAATATATTAGGACTATTTTTAAGGCAGTAAAGCAAATCTTAGGTACTATCGATCCGGTGAATGAAAAAAGTCTGAAATCACTCGAAAAAGGGCTCAATATCACAATTACAGAGCTCTTTCAGTTCCAAGGCAAAAAACCATATGAAGTGGAGATTCGTAAGGGGACGCAAAGCTTGGTTAAGAAATCTCCCATAACGAAACCAAAATCTACTAAAATAAGGACACCATCCTCCCCTAGTGACAAAAAGCCAAAACCTGAAGCCGTAATCCAGAAAATTCCAACTCAAACTGGAGTTGATTCTTCCCTTCCAGCCACTATTACACCCCATGAGCGCAAACTTTCCCCTGCTACTGAAATTCAACAAGAAGAACCTTTGACCACTTCTGAAACTGGAACATCCGTTAGCGAAGAGTTAGTGCCCTCTACATCTTTCCAAACTCCCAAGAAAGAACCTGTAAAAAAGAAACATAGTAAGGTGAAATCCCCAAAAGAACGTCCTCCTGAATTAAAATGCCTGAAATGTGGGTCATCAATGAGCCTCTCGGTCGATTCTCGGGGCAAAAGAAATTTAATTTGTGACAATCCGGACTGTCGGAATCTCTTACAAGTTCCGCCGTATGGTGAAATTCGGCTACTCTCAAAAAAATGCCAAATCTGTTCCAGTCTCATCTTACAAATCAAACGACGGCATGGCAAAATTGTACATCTATGTCCCGTCTGCTGGCGAACTCCTTCCGTTAATGGCCCCTGTGAAAGTTGCTACCTCTATTCCAAGTGTATGGAGCAGTGATTATGCCGTATGAGGATCCACTACTCGGTCCGGCAACCCTTTCTGAATTGAAAAAAACCGTTGCCATTTGTACACAAACTCATAATACCGAAATACAAATCGTTCCGATTGGGTATTACACGGATGGTTCCACTATTTTTATTTCTTCTCCACCGACTGACATTGACCCAATTAAGCGCTGGCTGCTCTTGGAAGGAGGAACCATTCACGAATCCTGGCACATCCTTTTTCAGTCAGATTTTCATTTACTGCAAGAATTTGTCAAAACCTACAAGAAAAAATTCCAACAGAAAATTCCGTTCATCGAAAAAATTGCGCATGATATTGTTAATATCATCGAAGATGCCCGCATTGAGTACCTTGGAAAGAAACGCTTCTTCGGAACGAAAAAAACTATCCAATTTAGTAATTTCTACTGGCTCGAAAAACGTCCCTCCTTCCGTCATATGCGCGACTGGGAAATCTTCATTGAAGGCCTCCTCCAATTAGGTGTCTGTGATGGTCTCAAAGAGTCAGTTCCCAATCATCGCTTAGAAATTCTCATTAAAACTGCTAATTTCTATCTTCAATGGGCAAAAATCCAAGAAAATTCAAAAGCAAGTTTTCTTGCCGCCCAAAAAATCATGGACCTTCTCTTAAAGAATTTCCATCTCGAAGGAACCTATTCACAGCAAGTTCGCTCACCTCCTCCCCAGCTTGGGTTTAAGCCTCACCCCTCCTCAGCCGAATTACAGCCTGAAGATGTTCCCGATTTACCCGAAGAACTGAAAACAGAATTAGAAAAAGTTCAACAAAAGCGGCCACCTCAAAAAAGGCCTTCAAGTAATGAGGGTGAATCTTCCGATGATACGAAATCTACCCAGGATACAAAAGCAAAAACCGAGCAAGCTCAATCTACTGAGGAAATGAATTCTCATGATAAAGAATTAACCAGCGAGGCTGCAGCCCCTCCTCAAGACCAAGCACTAAATGGTTCTGAAAGTAAAAAACCAACACCTGCCTCCGAAGGTGGGAACGCAGATGCCCAGCACCCTTTGGCGGAGAAAAGTGATAGTACTCACCAAACTGGTTTAGATAACATCGATGAATCAAAAGATACAATCAATCAAAAAACTGAAGAGAATGCCATTGGTACACGGCATGAATCTCCCACACGAGGACAAATAGATGAAACAGATGCCACAAAAAATCAAGATCCCAACATAAACACCACATCTGGAAACTCCGCCCAGCTCTCTGACGATTTCCAATCATCAAACCAAGAATCTACCAATCAGAATGCACCTCCTCCTCTTGAAGTCTCGGAACTAATTGGCTCTACTGAATTGAGAGTAATAGACCTTGAGAAAATGGACCCATTTAAATCTAATTTGATTAATCCTGCAGCATTAAAAATCAAAATTGATGATTTGGTAAAACGCAATTATAGTTTACTCCGCGACAAAGAATTAGAAGACCTTGCCAAAACTGTCGTTAAGCAAATCGAACAGCTCGGCATATATAAAAACGTTTTCTTCACCAAAACCTTTGATATTGGGGTTGAACTTGAATTAATTCCTTCTCATCAAACCAACCACGCTTTCAAATCGTTGTATAACTCCTTACGCTCCCTCATTCAAATTACTATAAACCAATTTAAGGCTCTTTTCAAAAGCGGATCCGAAACTACCTCTCAACTGAAATTTGGACGATTAGATTCGCGTAGAATGGTGCGAGGTTTAGTTACCGAGGACCCGCGGATTTTCAAAAAGAAGCGGATAGAAGAAGGCAAAAATGAATTTGCTATTGCATTGCTAATTGATCAAAGTGGCAGTATGTTTGGCGAAAAAATCCTCAATGCACAGAAAGCAGCAATTCTATTTGGGGAAGTCTTGAACTCCCTACGATTAACTTTCGCCATTTATGGCTGGACGGATATCGATTTTTCCAATAGGGCTCTCCATTACTATCTGAAACGAAGGAGTGGCTCCTTTACTTTCCCAAGATCTTCTCCCTTAAAATTTCCACCAGGTATCAATAGTGAAATTTTTACTATCTTCACCTACAAGGAATTTACAGACCCCTATGAATCTTGTAAAAATAAACTGGGTATGATTTCTGCCTTTTGCGATAACTCCGACCATAACGCCATTGCCTTTGTCACCGAAAAACTGCTTCAAACGAAAAAACGGGTGAAACTCCTCATGGTCTTGAGTGATGGACAGCCTAACGCCCTGAGCTATGATTACATTGCCCATCGATACCGCGAAACACATCATAAATCCTACAATATTGGCAATATTGGAATCAATCTAACCCGCCAAGCCATTGAAATGGCCCAAAAACAGGGCGTCCAAACTTTATGTATAAGCATTGATAAGTCAAAAAATTACCAAGAACAAATATATGGAAAAAATAACTACATTCTTGTTAATCCGCAAAATATTCAAGAATTACCCGTCAAGGTCGCCAAAATTTTAGCATTATTGCTGCGTAGAGCTGGTATAAAAATATGATAAGAATAAAATTTTTGATTGAAATCGATATTATGATAAGTATTTAAAAATTTTAACGGTTTCTTCTCCCAATTCCGTTAATGTTATTTTCTGATTTCGTTTTGCATCTGACACCTCTATGAAATTCCATAAATCCCTTAACGGATAGATATACTGCTGATTCATCGCCATATACTCAGCTGATAGCTTTTTTGGGTCCCGCGGGTCGTCATATTTCTTTTGAATGACTAATAAATTCTTCGCTAAAAGTTTCCGCCGGAAATCTTTTTTGTAAATACCTGTTTTTTTCTCGGCAATGATTTTTAGTGCTTCGATAAGATTCGGCTTGGGTTTGATCATTTTAAATACTGGTGGGCTAAAAATTTCCATTTTCCCCGAACTAAGTGACATAGTTTCTTTCGTAATCTCATTTTGGGCGATATATTTTTCGCCTACTACATAATAGGGTGTGCATCCCCAAAAACGACATGCATCCATTGCCGCGATTGCCGTAATATTCGTCCCAACGGAGAGATTTATTAATATCTCCGTGGCTGGGTTATTATCCCGTTCTTCTTTTATGATTTTGGAAATACTTTGGATTACCTCGAAATAATCTAGCAGATCTATTCCGTTCCGAACAACTTGAATGCCGTGATCTTGGAGCTGCTTTTCAATTTTATAGTATTGTTTCATGAATTTCTCTGTCTTTTCATCCTTATAAATAAAAATATAGGCTTTATCAGCTCTGATACGTATGATGGGATCGGATATCCGCTCAACTTCGAATGCTTGAAAGGCAATATGGATGCGATTTACGGTAAATTTCCGAATTTGTACCACCATTAAAGATAATTATTAAGATTGTTAACTTAATCAATATACTTAAATTTATAATTTCATTGCCCTAAGAATGATTCTTTATCGAATGAGACTTGAAAATCAAATATACAAAAACAAATTCGCTAATAAGTAGAGAGATCCCAGCTCTCAAGGACAAATCCAGAAAATTTACAATTACTTTTTTGTATAGAATTAAATTTTATGACCCTAGCCTCCATAGGAAGAAGCTCATTAAAAATTCTGCAATTTTCAGGCTCATTATCAAAAATTATTATTTTATCTGCTGAAAATTGGTCTATAATTCTTTTAAGTGCTAATCGTTTGAATTCTCTATCCGAAAAGTTCAATTTATTTTTCATAATTAAGTGTGAATTCTTCAATTTCCCCTTAAAAATATATTTATTTAAACTTAAGATGGTCCCCGTCCGCATTGTCCTCTCAGGACGGGCTGTGAGAAAAACTATTTGAACCTTAAACTTCAACAGTTTTTCAAAAAATGAGCATACTCCTGGAAATGGTCTATCTAAAGATAATAGTTCGTTTGTCAAAAAATAATCTTCATATATTGTTAAAATTTCCGGATAATCTTCACAACTTATTTTTCGCGTTTCTAACAATGATTTTAATCCATAATGGATTTTATGGAAGATCGGATCGAACTCAGGTAACCTATATTTTTTCCTTAAGACATTTTCATATACGAAAGATTTCCTATAGAACGTATCGAATATCGTGTCATCCAAATCGAAAACTAATAAAACAGAAGAATCAGAATGTTTCAATATCTTGTTAATTTTCTGTAGAATTTTCGTACTTGTTATCCGTCGTATCATATCACTCCCAAAAAAAAATTAGTAGGAAAGCACCCCAACCCGCGCCTTCCTACATTGGATGAAGTGATGAATCCCTCCTTGCATAGTTCGCTGATGCTGCGCATAAATTCTTGCCCTGAATTCCTCGAGCGTCAACCCTCTCGCCTCAAATTCTGCCTGATGCAACCGATAATGGCAGTCGATACAACAGACAAGAATATTCCGAAAATTATTCGTTCCACCCCTTGACAAAGGGATAATGTGATGCTTCTGCCTCTCAGGAGACCCTGGTGGTATATATTTATTACATTTCCTGTTTTTATCGAGTCTATTTTGGCAGTAGAGTATTTTATTCAATTTTTTTATAGTATCTTGGCTGAATAACTTCCGTCGTTGGGGATATTTCCGTGGCTTTCTCCTTTTTGGAGATATTGTATGTTTTGAACACACTTTTCTTTCACCATTTGATAATTCCTCTATGCTTTATATGAATGTTATTAACTTAACTAACTTAATAACTATATTGCTTTTCTGAAGAATTGCATCAAGAAAATTGTGTCTTTTCCCACTTTCTAAAAAAA
>SUPS01000069.1 GCA_005191415.1 Candidatus Helarchaeota ASGARD archaeon Hel_GB_A | reverse complement strand
ACCTTATTAGGGAGAGTATTTAAATATTCCCAATCAATAGGTTTCAGTAAATTATCTTCAGAGAACCAGTATTTATCCTCTTTAACTTTCTGCACCAAATTATCACCTTTAAAGGATCAAGGTAAATAATGTTTGAAATATCAATCTAATCAATAGAATACAACATACCATTTAACATTCTTGTATGAAACTATGGAATTATCTTTACTACTATCGATTGCCATCTTTATCTTAAAGAATTTCGAATGTTTTCTAGAGAATACGAGGATTTAAGAGGAATAATATCGAAAAATTTGATGGTTAGAATGGGCAAGTATTATGTATATATCGTAAGATGTACAAAAGATAATTCACTTTATACGGGATACACATCAGATCTTGCAAGACGACTTGAACAACATAATAGAGGCCAAGGAGCAAAATATACTAAATGTAGAAAACCTGTCTTTTTATTATATCATGAAGAATATGAAACAAGAAAGGAAGCTATGCGAAGGGAACGACAAATAAAGAGATATTCAAGAAAACAAAAGCTTCATCTTATCAAATTAAATGAGATAAATAAAGGATGTATTTCAATTCAATGATAATTTTTTCAAAAAGGAGAAATAGGGAAAAAACAATAGTTGAGAGAATTGATAACGTTTTAAATTTTTTGCAATTTAAGAATGGTATAATTCTTGATGATGGAACAGGCTCTGGGAAAATTGCGAAAGGGCTTCAAAAGCGAGGGTATATCGTTGGGATTGATCAAACCTTAATATTTTCCACTAAAAAAAATAGATGTAGTTCTATCAACTTTATTAAAGCAATTGGAGAATTTCTGCCATTTAAATCAGAATCTTTCGATTTTATTATTTCGCAAATGGTACTTGAGCATGTTTTAGATGTGAATAAATATTTGCAAGAAGTATTTCGGGTGTTAAAGCAAAATAAGATGGTATATTTAGCTTTACCAAACAGAATATTCCCTATAGAACCTCATACAAAGATTCCTTTAATTACATATTTTCCCCACGGCTTGTTTCAACAAATAATAAATTCAAAAATAGGAAAAACATACCCACTTAATTATCTTACATATAAAATCCTGAAAATGATTGTAGCAATAGGATTCAAAAAAGTCTGGGATATTGTGCCTTATTTCTTGAAAAATAGAGCAAGATTTTATCCAGCCGTATCAGCGGGTGTGTGTCGAATTCTTTTGAGAGCCTATCGTCTTTTACGATTCTTTATTCCTACATGGATCTGGATTTTGCAAAAATAACTTAATCTTCTGAACCAATAATTATGAATTTTGGAAAAAAATTCTCTAATTATTTTTATTGTTATTATTTGATGATTTTAATTGTCGTTCAATCAGTTTTCGGGTACGTTCTTCGAGAATTACGGCAGGTATATCGTAAAGGGTAATACGGCCGCGGCGTCCTCGCCTTCCGCGCCGTAGAGGTAGGACACTTTTCCCGATAATTCCCATTCGTGTTAAAACATCGATATGGCGGCGGAAAGTTGGTTTAGCATTGGCAGGGATTCCATATTCATCACAAGCAATGCCATAATAGTCGTAAGATTCATTTATTGTGGTGGCAGTAATACCAGAATGTTTTAAGCGCTTTGCAATAGCGAGAGCTGTCAGTAATTCATGTAATTTTAAATCGTTTAGAATATCAGGACGTAGTTCAGGGTAGACTTCGCCTTTTGCAACCCGGATCATCTCGGAAGTAACTTCTTCTTTTCCCTCACGGTCTGCAATTTTTCCGGCATGATAAAGAATTTCAATGCCATGGCGCGCATTTTGGGTCTGGGAAGCAATTTCTGCAACCATATCTACGATTTCTTCTGAAATAGCAGATGTTTTAAATGCAAGTTCTACACGATATTCCAAAATTTCTTTTAAATCTTCATAAGAGTAGCCATTCATCTGAATTTTATCGTTAATATGTCCAGAGAGCGGAGCATTCAGCAATGATTGAAATTCAGTGGGGCGACTAATTATAATTGTAGAAATCCTAGCTTCCCCAAATCCATGAATCTCGGGGGCATGAATAATGCTGAGGATATCTTCAGCCCCGATGATATTTGCTTCATCTAAAACTATTAAAAGATGTTTTTTCTCGCGTTTTAATCGAAGAGTTAACATACCCAAGAGTTCATAATTAGAAAAGCCTCTACTCGTGATTCCAAAGTATTTTGTTAGTAAATTTCTCAGTATTGCACTTATTGTGCGAAAAGTATAGCAATTATAATACGTATAAATTATTTCAACGTCCCGTTTTTGTGCTGCTTCGACAAATCGTGTGCAAAAAAATTTAGTTGTTGCAGTTTTGCCAACACCTGCAGGTCCAATAATTGCGAGATTTATGGAGTAAGACTTTTCTTTATTAATTAAAGGACGAAAATCTCGCGTTAAACGAGCTAACTCCTCCCGCCGACGAGGTAATTTTGGAGGAACATATTTTAAATCAAGTGTATGTTCATTTTTAAATACGGAACTCCCAGAAAGAAACCTTTCAATCGTGTTTTCGTCCTCATTATTACCCAATTCAATAACTCCTGCTTTTGATCTTTTATCAAGGCTTAACTACTGCCGAGATTCACTCAATAGCTGCCAAATAACAATATGGGGAAATCTACGTTTTTTAGATTTTGGTTAAGTCTTATTGTTGATAAAAGTAAATTATGATTAATAAATTACTAAAATTTAGTAAGAAAAAATTATTATTTTAAATTCCTATTGCAAGATGATTTACTGATGATAGTAAGAGGTATGCAATTATGAAAAAAGTAGCGATTATTAGTTGTGGACAGAGCAAATTCGGTTCATTTGTCGATAAAACGTATGAGGATTTATTCGCAGAGGCTTATCTTGAAGCAACGAGCCATATAGAAAATTTTGAGCCATCGGAAATTGAAGAGGCATTCATCGGATCGTTAGCTTTTGGTGGTTCGCAATTAGGGAACATGAGTGCATTAATTAGCGATGCGATAAATGTAATAGGCATTCCTGCGGCGCGTGTAGAGAATGCCTGTGGATCTTCGAGTTTTGCATTTCGATATGCAGTATATTCCATCATGTCGGGGCAAAATAAAATAGCCATTGCTGGAGGGGTTGAAAAAATGCAGGATATATCAAAGAAAAGTCGATTATGGTGGTTTGGTGTAGCAGGTGATATAAAATGGGAGAGATTATCGGGAATGACTTTTCCAGGAAATTATGCGCTTATGGCAACGCGTCATATGTATGAATTTGGGACTAAAAAAGAGGATATCACGCGTTGTGCCGTAAAAAATCATCGATATGCCGCAAAGAACCCGAAAGCGCAATTCCGGAATGAAATAACCCTTGAACAAGCCATGAATGCCCCAATGGTGGCATGGCCTTTAACGGTTTTTGACTGCTGTCCCTTGACGGATGGAGCATCGATTGCAATATTATGTGATGCAGAAATTGCCAAAAAATATACTGATACACCCGTATATGTCGTTGGAATGGGAGCTGGAACCGATTATTTAGCATTATATCGGCGGAAATCATTAACTCGTATAGAAGCAGCGATAAAAGCGAGCCGAGCTGCCTACCAAATGGCAAAATTAGAGCCAAAAGATATACAGGTAGCAGAAGTTCACGATTGTTTTACAATCGCAGAAATTCTTGCCTATGAAGACTGTGGTTTCTGCAAAAAAGGAGAAGGAGGATTATTCATCCATGAAGGACAGTCAGAAGTGGGGGGGAAGGTCCCAGTTAATACAGGAGGGGGATTAAAAGCAAAAGGGCATCCTATTGGAGCGACTGGAGTTTCACAAATTTATGAGATATGGAAACAATTGACTGAGCGCCATCAGAACCAAGTTGATGGAGCGGAAATAGGGCTAGCCCATAATGTGGGTGGCACAGGAAGTGCAGCAGCCATTCATATATTAAAAAGAGGGTAAAGGAGAGACAAAAAAATGACGAAATTAAAAATTTGTGGATATGGGTGTTATATCCCTCGGTTTCGTATTAAACGAGAAGAGATACAGAAAATTTGGGGACATTTTCAAGGAAGAATTGCGGAAAAAGCAGTAATGGGATATGATGAAGATACTTGCACCATGGCAGTAGAAGCTGCAAAAAATGCGATTAAAAATGCTAAAATCAAGCGGGAGGAAATCCAAGTAGTTGGTATTGGATGCAGCTCTCCACCTTATGCATTACGGTCAATGGCAGCGGAGGTTGCGATGGCGATTGGTATTCCCCTCAATATTCGATTATTAGATTTCAAAGAATCAGAAAAAGCTGGGACTACGGCACTTGTTACTTGTATAGATATCATTATCAATAAGGGCGGGAAAGGATTGGTAATTGGATCGGATTCGCCCAAATCAATCGCTTCAGATCCTATAGAAAATACGTACGGTGCAAGTGCAACAGCTTTAATTATCGGAAAAAGTGATGGAATTGCAACGATAGAGGGTGCCTCGTCCGCAACTATTGAAATCATTGCAGACAGATTCCGCAAAGAAGGATCTGAAATGGTTGAGGACTTGGGAATTCCCCAATATCATCAGACAGGATATATCAATTCAATTCAGCAAGCAATTACGAACTTACTTAATGAATTAGGATTAACCACATCAGATTTTCAACATTTATTCATTCAAGGACATGATACACGCGAGCCAACTCGAGTCTTACGTAAGATTGGATTCGATAAAAAGGTATTACACACAGATACTATAAATGTAATAGGTGATAGTGCAGCTGCTTCTGTTTTAACAGGATTAATAGATATTCTCGACAGAGCAAATCCAGGAGAGCGAATTTTATGTGCTTCCTATGGTTCAGGTGCAGGTTGTGATGCATTTAGTATTCTAGTAGAGAAAAAACAGGAAATTTTAGAGGATGTTCCAATAATGCAAACCTACTTAGAAAATAAACAATATATTGATTATAATCAGTATTTGAGATTTAAAGAATTAATTGATTTAGAAACTTAGGAGGTAAGTTCATGGCACATGTTTCAGTCCCCAGTTATTGGAATGCACTCCCCCAAAAATATCGATTAGTTGCAGGCAAATGTAAAGAATGCGGGTATGTCAATTTCCCTCCCCAAATTTTATGTAATAACTGTTCTAAGTCAAACACACAAGAATTAATTGAACTCCCAGAAGTCGGAACGATATATTCTTATACAATAATTGGACGGGGAGCGGCACCCCCCGAATTCAAAAAAATGCAGAGTAAAAGTGGAGCTTATGCTATCGCCGTTGTGGAGCTCGAAAATGATCAAAAGACTAAAATTAATGTCCAATTAACTGATTGTGACCCATTTAAAATTAAGATTGGAACAAAGGTAACTGCGGTTTTCCGTATAATCTATGAACAAGAAGGAGTACGACGTTATGGGCTAAAATTTCGTCCCGAATTAAAAAATCCTAAATAATTTTTTTATAAAAATTAAAAATAAAATTGGAGTAAAAATTTATTCTTTTAAGATTTTTGTATTTCGTCCTAAACCAATAGAAATAACGTTATCCTCACTAAAAGGGCCTTCACTTTCGTGTGTGATATTCGTGAATATACCTTGTAGAGCATCTTCAAAGGTAACACCTAATTGGTCTAGTTGAATGAAAGCTTGAGGATCGGGGTACATCCAATCGAATTTCGATTCCTTAAACGTTTTTTTATCCTTTGTATTCGGAAGTTGGCATTCAATTGTCTGACTTGGCGGCGGAATGCCCTCCTCTAAGAGCTGCTTCTTGAAAGCGAGTTCCCATATTTCAGGGAAATTAGTTGTTAGCCAATTAATTCCGACTTCTTCTAAGCCTTGCAGATATAGTTGGTGTCCTGTTGCTAATCCGGCTAATCTTAATGCGAAGGCTTTTCGACCCATCAATGCCATTGTTTGGATGAGTGGCGGCCATGGAACAAATGCAAACCAGTAGTCAGGCATACCATACGCTTTCTTTGCAGAAATTCCATCCCAAATTCCCGCAAATGCTTCCCAGGAGCTCCGCTCGATCAACATATTAGCCATTGCGCCCCCCCAAACCATACCAATAATGTAGGTCGAATTAGCCCATTGCGGTGCCCTCTCATTCCGAACATCCCGCAGAATGTCTAATAATTTATTTCCAATATCGGTAAAATTGAACTTTATTTTTGCAGGGAGATCACGAATCTTGTAGCCCAGCCGCATATGACGGCGATCCAGTAGTTCATCGTCGGGTTTTACGAGCCACCAATCCACAGGAATACCATCTTCGCAGTGAGCATTGAGAATAAAGAAAATTTTGCCATCTTCAGCATCATTTAAAACCACAAAAGTTGTATCAGTAGATTCTCCAAAAAGCAATTTATTCGTACCTTGTGCTAGATCGCCTCGGATGCTAATAACTGGCGGAAACAAGGTATAAGTCACAATTTTAGATGGATCTGAAATTTTACCTTCTATTACGTCTTTTGCTGCAGAAATTGTGTTATCTAAGCGCTCTTTCAATTCAGGATACATGTAATCAACAGAGGCGGCAATCATCCGCTTTAAAATCCCATAACCATATTCTTGGTGGATTTTCCAAAGATGTTTGGCTAAAGGAGTATAAACTTTGGTAACGATTTCATCGGGAATATCACCATAAGTATATGAAGCCATAACCATCACAATAATTTATTTTCGTTATAGTAGAAAAAAGAGGTTTATAAGTTTTTAGAAGAATAATTGACTATTTAAAAATGAGACTAAAATAAAAAAATATAAGGGAAGATTTATTCTTTCTTTGCTCGTAATTCCTTGAGTTTCTGTTTTAATTTTTTCTTGAGGATTTTTTCTTGCCCTCCGCCTTCTAAAATTTCGAGAAGGAAGTCGGGAATTCGTTCTGCTTGGAGTTCTTTTCCAGTACGTAGATTTTTTAGCTTGAAGGTTTCGAAGCTAAATTCGATTTCATCGCCTTTTTCGATTTCTTTACTGACACCAGGAACTATAAGTGGGGGTAAGCCAAGGCCGATCGAATTTCGATAATAAATTCGAGCATATGATTCGCAGAAAGTGGCAACGATGCCCATCTGGAGTAGTGCCTCGGGGGCAGTTTCGCGGCTGGAGCCGCAGCCGAAGTTCTTGCCGGCTACAATAACATCTCCTTTCTGGACCTGTTTAGGAAAATCCGGGTCCTCCGTTTCAAGAACATGATCTTTCAATTCAGGGGATCCAAGCCATTTTCCAGGTGTAATCAAGTCGGTATCGATATCATCACCAAATTTCCAAACCTTTCCTTTTATCACTTTATCCATGATTTTAACCTCCTATAGCGTTCGTGGATCGGTAATCACGCCTGTGATAGCAGATGCTGCGACAACGGCGGGGGACGCTAGATAAATTCCTGCATCTTCAGAACCCATTCGTCCTTTGAAGTTTCTATTTGATGCACTAATGCAATTCTCTTTAGGCGCAAGCATTCCCATATGAGCGCCGAAACACGGACCACAGTTAGGATTGCAAATAATAGCTTCTGAATCAATGAGAGTTTCAATAATGCCTTCTTTAATAGCAGCTTTATAAATTTCCTGGCTTGCTGGAATGATCAATAGACGAGTTTTTTTATGTACCTTATGTCCTTTTAGAATTTCCGCGGCAATTTTAAGATCTTCTAGGCGACCATTTGTGCAACTGCCTATAAATGCTTGTTGAATTTCAACATCTTTAAGTTCAGATACAGGTTTCACATTATCAACGGTATGAGGGCAGGCGACTTGGGGTTCAAGATCGCTCACATCTAATTCATAAATTTTTTCGATTTCTGCTTTCTCATCTGGCTTTACGAGATCATCGGATGTAACGGGTTTTTCGGTTCGTCCTTTTAAAAAGTCAATAATTTTATTGTCGGGTGGGGTAAAAGCGAATTTAGCACCTAATTCCATGGAGAAATTAGAGAGCGTTGCACGGCTAGCAATGCTCATATCCTCTGCAGCCTTCCCCACAAATTCTATAGATTTATAGCATGCAACGTCTGCCTTATAATCACCTGCGATTTTTAGAATGATATCTTTTGACATTACGTATTTTGGTAATTTTCCATCGAGCACAAAACGAATAGTTTCTGGGACCTTAAACCAGAGTTCGCCCAATGCAGCGGCGACTGTTCCATCAGTATCTCCAATACCAGTGCCTGCGGCATTATATGCCCCATAAGTAGTCGTATGTGAATCAGTTCCCACGATTAACATTCCAGGACGAACGTGACCTTTTTCAGGAAGGATCTGGTGGCAAATGCCTGCCTTAATATCATAGAAATACTTTAAGTTCTGTTTAAAAGCCCACTCCCGGATCATTTTCTGTGCGTTAGCAGCAAATACAGTAGGGGCTGGAACGAAATGATCTTCAAGAACTACTACTTTCTCAGGATCAAATACTTTTCGTACCTTAGCAGGAAACCCCATAAATCGTGCAACGATTCGAGCGGCAGCAATATGCGCCATAAGCAGATCAATTTTTGCAATTAGATACTCGCCTGGCTTCACTTCTTCTTTACCAGCCGCGCGAGCTAAAATTTTTTCTGCGATTGTCATGGGTCGTACCAAATTCTTCACCTACTATTTTAGTCATTTATAAATTGTTATGTTCTTATTTGTTGATAACCATCGCGAGAAATTTAATAATAATTACGATTGTTAAAATTGAGAAATTCAAGACTGCTTTAATCGATGGATGAAAATTGAAAAAACGTGCACTTCTCTGCTTTCTGAAAACAGATATACATGATCATAAGAGATTTAAATTGCAACTTGAAGAATTAAAGCGTCTTGCTATTTCAATGGGATATCAAATCATTGAAACAGTGATACAAACACGTAATAAAAAATCAAGTCGTTATTTATTAGGAAGCGGGAAAATTGAAGAAATAAAGGAATTAATTGAAACTTATGATATTGAAGTAGCTCTCTTTTATAATGTTTTAACGAGTAAACAGAATTATAATTTAGCAACAGCCTTAAAATGCGAAATAAAAGATCGATATGACTTGATTTTAGACATATTTGAACAGCAATCCGCGGATGTTGTTTCTAAATTACAAATCGAACTTGCACAAGAACTTAAAAACTTTCCAAAACACAAAATCCAAGCACATAAGAAATATAAAACTGAACATGCGCAGTTTCGATCTTCGGGAGAATTTGCTTATCATTCTAAAATCAGAGCACATGATAAACGAGTGGCGAAAATTCGCAAAGAATTGGAGAATTTGAAGAGAAGAAAATTGAGACAAATAGCGGATAGAAAAAAAGGAAAATTACCCTTAAAAACAATTTGTATTAGTGGGTATTATAATGCAGGAAAAACAACGTTATTTAATATATTAACAGGAGCTAACAAACCAGTCAGTAAGGAGCCATTTACTACACTTTCAAGTAAGTATCAGCGCTTAAAAAGGAAGTTAGGCGAAAATTTTGTTCTTATTGATACAATTGGATTCGTTTATGATATCGATCCGAGTTTAATTAAATCATTTGAGTTGCAAATCCTCGATATGCAATATGCAGATAAAGTACTCTATCTAATCGGAATGGATGATGAACTCGAAGTTATTGTTACTAAATTTTACTATGGGCTTGATTTGTTCGATGAAATTGGGATTGATAAATCGAAAATAATGGTAATATTCAACAAAATTGATTTGTGTTCGGATGATAAAATTATTGTGCTATTAGAAAAGCTTGAAAAGGACTTGAAATATTTTCCATATTTATTCATTTCAGCAAAAACTTTGAAAAATATAGACCTATTGGTCAAGATGTTTTAATTTTTAGTTTTATTTTGAGGGGCTGATTGTTCAAAAAATTCTTGTAGTTTAACAATTACTCCTTTCAAGATGATAGAAATGGAATTTTTTCACAAACTTTTTAATCCCAGAAATGTGGCAATAATTGGAGCGACGAATAATCCAGCAAAAGTAGGTTATATGGTGATTAATAACGTCATTGCATGCGGTTTTACTCTTAATAATGGGAAGAAAATTTACCCAGTAAATCCAAATCCAAAGTATAAAGGGGAGAAAATAGCTGGATTTCGTGCATATCAAAAAGTCCAAGATATTCCGGAGGAAGTGGATTTAGCAACGATTGTGGTGCCTTCAAATGCCGTAATCCCTACGATAGAAGCTTGTGGGGAAGTAAATATTCCTGCCGCTGTTATCATTACTGCAGGGTTCAAAGAAGCCGGAGGAAAGTATGTAGATATGCAAGCTGAGCTAGTCCATGCTGCCAATAAAGCTGGAATGCGATTTGTTGGACCGAATTCCATGGGCATTTATACTTCGATGGATGCAAGAAATCCTCTTCACGCAGGAATGGGATTTATGACGCCTCGCCCAGGGGAAATTAGCATTGTGTCGCAAAGCGGAACATTTGGTACCTTTCTCTGTAATTATCTTTCAAAAATTAGATTTTTTGTTTCAAGTGGAAATGAAGCATCCTTAAAAACAGAGGATTATATAGAGTTCTATGGGCAAGATGAAGGTACAAAAGTAATTGCTATCTTTATCGAAGGATTGCGAGATGGGAAAAGGTTTAAAAGAATTGCTAAGAAAATCACCAAAACAAAACCTATTGTTATTCTAAAGAGTGGAGTTACGCAAGTGGGAAGAAGGGCGGCTGCATCCCATACAGCCTCAATGGCAGGAAATGTGAAAATTTATGATGGCTTATATAAGCAAGCTGGAATTCTTAAAGCTGAAAGTATTACAGAATTTATTGGACTAATTAAAGCTGCAAAGAATTTACCTTATCCTAATGGAAAAAAAGTTGGAATTCTCTCAGGAGGTGGAGGTTATGCAGTCTATATAGCTGATGCTTGTGAAAAAGGAGGCTTAGACGTCATCTCAATTCCAAAAGAATTAAAAGAAAAAATTTCCCAGCTACTTCCTTACTATTGGTCTAAAAATAATCCGATTGACACCGTGGCGACTTGGGACTTCAATGTCTTCCCCAAAATACTCAAACTCATGCTCGAATCAGAATTTGATATTATTTTAACCCAATCGTTAGAAATGAAAACCCTTATAGATCTTTATCAACCTTTAGAGAGAAAGAGCACGGATCAGATGGATATGTTTCGTCGATTCGTAGGAGATATTGAAAAGGGATTAGTAAAAAAGCAAATTAAATTAATTAAAAAATATGGGAAGCCCGTCATTCTAATAGACCCTAAATATCCGTCACCATCCCCTGCCTTTCAAATTTACGATGAAAATGATATACTTATCGTTTCAAGCCCCGAAGATGCTGTCAAAATTGCCAAGAAATTATATTTATACCGCCAATACCTTAAAAGAAAGGACGTAGAATAAAAAAGAATAATTTCAATCAAAAAAGGACGCAAAATAAATAAACATCCATATCATACTAAAATGGGATATATCCCAAAAAAGGACGGTATTTACCGCTCAAATCAGTGATCAGGCAGGCGTTTTTTAAGTTGGTAGGTATTGTAATTATCGGTGCGCAATGGGGTGATGAAGGGAAGGGAAAAATTACTGATTATTTTGCATCTAAAGCGGATATGGTAGTTCGGTTTCAAGGGGGCAATAATGCAGGTCATACGGTGGTGGTGGGAGACAAAACATTTAAATTCCACCTGCTCCCTAGTGGAGCAATTCAAGGAAAGGAAATTATAATTGGAAATGGAGTGGTAATCGATCCAAAGGTCCTTTTAAAAGAATTACAGAATTTAGCATCTCATGGAATAAAGCCAAGATTAAAAATTAGCGGTGCCGCGCATGTAATTTTACCCTTTCATCGTGAATGGGATGGAATTGAAGAACAATTAAAGGGGAAAGCAGCGGCAGGTACTACAAGGCGAGGCATTGGACCTGTATATACGGATAAAATTGCGAGATACGGCATTCGTATGAATGATTTACTTCATAAAGAAATTTTAGAGCAGAAATTAGAGTTGTTACTTTCAATTAAGAATAAAATTTTAGAGCTTTTCAATGGAGCAAAATTCGATAAGAATACGATATTATCAGAATATTTAACTTATGGACAGCAGTTAAAAGAATATATCACGGATACTGTCGGTTATATTAACCAAGCTTTAGATGCAAAGAAGAAAATATTATTTGAAGGTGCTCAAGGAACTTTATTAGGTATAGATCATGGGGTTTATCCGGTTTGTACAAGTTCGAATACCACTGCAGGAGGTGCCTGTACAGGAACTGGTGTTGCTCCAACCAAAATTACCAAAATAATTGGAATTGTTAAGGCTTATTTAAGTCGAGTTGGAACAGGACCAGTTGTAACCGAATTAACTGATGAAATTGGTGATTGGATACGGAAAAAAGGGCATGAATATGGAACAACTACAGGTCGTCCGCGACGGGTTGGCTGGCTTGATCTTTTTGCAGTAAAATATGCCCACATAATTAACAATTTTGACGGAATAGTCCTCACAAAGCTTGATGTGCTGGGAGGACTTGATAAAATTAAAATTTGCACGGACTATATACTTGATGGAAAGCAATTACCTATTATGCCGACAGATCCTTACGTGTTGGTAAAATGCCAACCGAAATACATTGAGGTGGAAGGATGGCCGGATTATTCAGAAGATGAATGGACCGAAATTGCCAAGACAGGATATGAAGCGCTTCCAAAAGCGATGATCGAATATATTCAGAAAATAGAAGAATATCTTAGAGTTCCTGTTATATTGGTTTCAATTGGGGCAGAGAGAAACCAAACTATTGAAATTAAATCAGTATTTGATTAAAAATTTTTGATTTAGAAAAGATTTTAGCCAAGTAGATTAGATAGTTATCTCTTTTCGGCTAATCTTAATAATATTATCAAGGATTTCAAATGCTTTTGGGGCATCTTTATCATGCACTACGAAGATAATTTCCCTAAAAGTTGTAACTATGTCTATAAGAGTAATTCCGGCACGCGATATTAATCCTGTTAAATGATAGATTACCCCTGGAACTTCGACCATCTCGGGGGGAGTCTTAACGATAAGAATAGAAAGATTCTCTTGAATATTTTCAAGCTCTTTATCACAGTTGGAAAGAAGATATTTAGCATTCACTTTATCCAGTAGACAGCTAATTTCACCCTCAGATTGGAATATCAGAATTCGTTCGCCACTTTCCCAGTTGATTTTTCGGTAAGATTCGAGAATTAAATTGTAACTCTTTTCAACACGCTTTAAAGTAATATTTATCATATCATTCTTAAGAGTTAAGCGAAATTTGGCAATAACTTTGGCAATTTCACTAGAGAGTAGTTTTCCTTTGATTTTTTGAGCGTAGCGTTGAATAGCAGCAATAATAGCATTAATTTTTACTGAAGTACCTATTTCATTTTCAACTTGAGGTGCTATAGTACGCGCAATTCCAGAATAATTTGCCGCATCTATTCTGAATAAATCATGTATGA
Source organism: Candidatus Helarchaeota ASGARD archaeon Hel_GB_A (assembly GCA_005191415.1). Lineage (GTDB taxonomy): Archaea > Asgardarchaeota > Lokiarchaeia > Helarchaeales > HEL-GB-A > HEL-GB-A. The sequence continues at coordinate 3,199 of SUPS01000069.1, read as the reverse complement.
ACGGCCAATTATCTAGAATTTGCTCCACTGTCTTTGTTATATTCGCACTTCTACCTGTATTTTTGCCCATAGCGACACACAAACTTATTAAAGCCCAATCGTATCCGAATTTCAATTTTTTCTTAACTTGTGTATAATATCTTTTAATTTCTCAATAAAATAGTTTGCCTCTTCTTTAGTATTATCTTTTCCTAAACTGGCACGGATGGTGCCCAATGCGCCCTCTTCAGGTGTTAATTGGATAGCTTGTAAGATATGGGAGGGTTCTACACTATCCGCAATACAGGCAGCTCCTGTAGATACCGCAATACCTTCTTTATCCAATTGAAGGAGTAGTTCTTGTCCATTTATTCCCTTAAAGGAGATATTCACATTATTACAGAGCCGTTTATCACCTTTTGTCTTGATATTAGGTCCATTAAGTCTTGAATCGGGAATTTCAACAAGAATTCGCTGAATAAGATAATTCCTCAATCGTGTCATCTGTTGAATATGTGTAGATGTAGTAATTTCCACTGCTTTTGCAAAACCAACAATACCAGGAATGTTTTCTGTACCCGCTCGTAAATTGAATTCATGTCCACCTCCATCGATCATCTTTTGGATTAGATTTTCTTGCTGTAAGTCATGTCGGATATACAGGGCGCCAATACCTTTTGGACCATAAATTTTGTGGGCCGTTAAGGAAACGAGGTCTAAATTAAATCTTTTTACATCCAATGGAACTTTTGTGAAGGCCTGGACGGCATCAGAATGAAATAGAACATTTTTTTCATGGCAAATTTTACCAATTTCCTCTAAATCTTGAATTGTTCCGATTTCGTTATTTGCATATATTATGGATACTAAAATCGTATCTTTTGTGATAGTTTTCTCCAGTTGATTTAAATCTACAAAGCCCTCTCTATCTACATCTAAATAAGTAACTCGGAATCCTTCATTTTCTAAAGATTTAGCTGAATTTAAAACGGCATGATGCTCAATTTTGGATGTAATAATGTGATTTTTTTTCAATTTTTTATGTACTGCATGAGCTACTCCTTTTATTGCCAAATTATCGCTTTCGGTTCCACCAGAGGTAAAAATTAATTCATCATAATTCGCATTAATTTTTGCAGCTATTTTTTTTCGACTCTTGTCCATAGCTTCATGAGCTTCTTGCCCAAATTGGTGAATACTTGATGCATTCCCATAAAATTCGGTAAAATATGGCAACATCGCATCAAGAACTTGTTTATCTACAGGCGTTGTGGCAGAATAATCGAAATAAATTCGCATTAAGATTTCCTCTTAAATGATAAATTCGCAAGAATCATTGTTAGTAATTTTTGTAAGGAGGTCATTTATAATTTACTTTATAGAAAAAAAAGGGGTAAAATAAAAAAAAATGGCTATAGCATTAATCTTCTTTTTGGTTTTTTCAGATAGATAATTGCAATAGATACTAGAAAGCCTATAATGGTAAAGGTGCATGGAAATCCAGGAATCATTCCCATTTCACCTTCTCCACCGGGTAGCATCGCTTCCATAGGGGCTCCAAAGGTGTTCCATATAGGAGATCCTACTTTGTACATAGTACGCCATACACCGTATCCATCGCCGGCATCGGTTTCATTATCCCACCAAGATTCACGCAAGAAATTTAGTTCGCCATCGTCAAAATAGATAGCTAGCAACATGATATTTCCCGTTTGATTTCCATAGGGGTCCTGACGCGAGGATCGATCAAGCCACATATTCGACCCATTATAGGCAATTACAATTCCAAATAATCCGAAGGGAAGCATTGAAGCCATTTCACCCATAGATTCCATGATAGCAGTCCCGTTCATATAGGAATAATGTTCAAAATGTGCTGAAAGGGATTCATTGAGAGTATAATTGAAAACAGTCACCATATCTACTGGAACAATAAATGGAACAGGAAAAAGACTTTCAAGAGTAGATCCAATTTGGAAAGATGTGCCATTATATCGACCAAATTCGAAACTACCAGGGCCAAATAAAGTGGTAGGTTCCCAAAAATTGAGATAATCGGAAGTTTCTTGGTAGACTAAGCCATTTATTATATCCCATGAGGTACTATTATCAATAGAATCGACCTCAATCATCCAGTTAGTTTCCGCGGGAGGAATAGGAAATCCCGTTACGGCGCTAGTTAAGTTATTTACAACCGTGTATTTAAGAAAGAAATAGTCATTTACGGACTGATCAAAAGAATTTGGTAGAAGAGCTGCTGTTTTTGATGGTATTAATGTAATTAGGAAAAGAAAAATTAGACAACTTAGAAAATATTTATTTTTAACACCCATATTATATCACTCCTGGCTCATGTGTACCCCAATCTTCTTTTTTTACGCCAGTTTTCATGATCTTCGAACCAATCCAATAGAGAAAATAGATGATTAGTAAAGTAAGCACAATTGGAATCAAAAGATCTGGAAGTAGTCCTGGAAAATAAAGGGTTGGAATCAAATCGACTAAAAATTGAAACGCAGGTTCCATAATCTGGAGAAAAATCGAAAGAATTAGTGCGACAGCTACACATATTATGATAAAACCAACAATTAAGAGGGCGATTTTAGTTTCACTATAGTAATAGATTTTCTTTGCTTTTTCATATCGCATTGATTTTATTCCAGCTCGGCAATAATGGTAACCTACGTAAGGAATTATTATAGAAATTGAAAGATATCCTGAGGATTCGAGAATAGGAGTAAAATCCATGGTAGATGAAATATATTCAAAATCTATGCTGAAAAGAGCCATTATTCGATTAGAAAAGGATATATCGCTAAATAGATCGATAGGCGCAAGACTGATCACTAAAATAAAAATACCAAGTGCTAAAAAAAGTAATCCAATTAAGACTTTTACAGCACCCATTTTATCAATTCCTAAGATTCAACTCCTAAGATTCAGATTTTGTAGAATTTGCCCCATGTTGAAGGCATGCACTTCCCGCTTTGACCATGATGGTTAACGCAACGAAATTGATTGTAATATTCCAAAGACTAGAGAGATCTATAATGCCAGGTTCATGTGGAAAGGGAGTTATTGGATCCATTTGCCCAGTGAGAATCATCCATGCATAATACATCGGAATAGCAATTAATATCGCACCTACTACCATAAAAGCGTAACCAGCCTTTCCCATGTCAATTCACCTCAAATATTTTTTATTGGGTAAGAATACTAT
>SUPS01000068.1 GCA_005191415.1 Candidatus Helarchaeota ASGARD archaeon Hel_GB_A | reverse complement strand
ATAATATCATATTCAAGAATTTCTGATAAAAAATCTATAAGATTCGAATACTTGATATGAGTATCTCTTTCTAATCGCCTTATAACTGTAAATATCAATGATCCATTTCGGCTTGAAGTCTTTGTAGAAAATAGCAAATGTGTATCAGCCAAAATAATTTTCCTTTTATTTCCTTGATTCGATAAGTGCTTTCCCGTCATTCTATTAGAATAATAAGATCTCGATATAAACCTGATTATATTGTTAATTTTTTCATCTACAAGTTCTTCATATGCAACTATCAATGGTTTTCCAAAACTATCTTCAATCAAAAAATGTATCATACCCAATTCTTTGAATCGTTTCCTTAAATAGATCTTATTTAATAACGATATTATAGAATCATATTTCTTCTCAGGAAGTTCTTTTAATAATTTCAAGTGATATTCATCAATGTTGGACTTTAAACGCATAGGTTTTTCAGTATTCTCCATATAGAAAATATATCCTACAAAGTGAGTAATATCATCGATATCAAAGTTAAAACTTTGTTTTAAAGTAAAAAATTCTATGGGAATACCCCTTCTCGTAAAAATATTTCTAATTGGATCTATTTTAAGTAAATCTAAACCTCCCGCGGTTATATTTAGGTAAATTGCTTCAAGTATTGTGCTTTTGCCAGTATTATTCTTCCCGATTATTAAGTTAATATCTCCAAAATTTTCTAATGTTGTCTTTTGAATTCCTCTATAGTTTTCAATGCTAATCCATTTTAATTTTTCCATAATCTATCATTTAATTAGTTAATAATTCGTCTTTTGCCTTAAATACTTTGGAAAAAATCGGAGACTTTACCAACCAATGTCTTTGTAATCTTTTTTCTGATATCTACTGAATAGTAGATATCAGCTAATTCTTTTATTACAGGAATCTCAGAACGTTCTAAAATGATATTGTGCTTCTTCTTCATTAAATCGATTAATTCATCTTCTTTAATTTCTTCATACATTTCAATTTCATTCAAAATAGTGTCAATAAGTAGAATAAGTCGTTCAAATTCTGAGTGTGTTTTTAATACTTGAACATGTTCATCTTTTTCCTTCAAAACTTTCCGAAAGAGTCTTAATTCGAAGTCAAAATCTTCACTTTCATAGGGCTCATTACAGATAATATTGGATGCCAAGTCAATAATGAGGGCATCTGCATATCTTTTACTCTTTTTAAGATAGTCTTCACGAGGTAATGATTGAATCTCTTTTCCATAACTAACTTGCTGAAAGAAATTTTTCATGAACTCACAAATGAATTCCCCAAAATTCGTAGATTCAAGGAATATCACAGTATATTTAAAGAAAACTGCATGAAATATGCTAAAGAAAATATCTTGCCCGAAGAATTTTATTAAATTTTCAATAGATAATTCTGAAAAGTCTATTTCATCAGAAATGTCGCTGATCTTCGGGATTGCCTTTGGTTTTATCTTACCCTTTTTATCAAGAATGACATAATAGGTATGCTTACATGTTTTTGGGGCTATTTGAAATCGAATATACTCACAAGGGCTCGCTTTAAGAAGTTCCTGTGGAATAAATTTATGAGCTTCACTTTTACACTCTGGACAATTTACTTGGATTAATTCGTAGCCAGGAAATTTTATTTTATTCGCTTTGTACAGTTTGAACAATTCTTGTAAGTATCTATCTTGGTCTATATCTAATTTATCAAAAATATCTAAGAATGAATTGTTTCCATTACTATAATTTAAAATAACGCTAATTATTAAACTAAATTTTGAGCTCTCTTTAATTTTCTTAGTTATTTGGGGATATATTTCGCTATAAAATACCATATTTCTGGAAAAAATTGTTTTTTCTATAGTTTTCACGGGAACAGATGAAATAGTCTCTGGCTCAGGTGGGACTTCCTCCACAACTAGTTCTGCAGCGGCAGGCTCCACCGAAATATCCCCTACAATCTCATCAATTCTCGATTCATACTTTGGCAACAAACTTTTAAACGATAATAATTGTCCAACCCTTCCTTTGGCACTGTAAAGGATAATTATTGCTTTTGATAGGCGGAAAAACATAATATTTTTCCCACTAATTGGTAAACTATGATCTCCTACTTTGAGATACTTGAAATTAGTGCGTATAAAATTGAGAATGAATTCCTTAAACTGCTCTAATTCTCGATCCATGTGGATAATATTCCCTAACCCATCTACAATCCCTATATATACCCGCACACCTAGGATAGAACCCATTTTTGAAATAATTTCTTTTACAACCGTATCTAGCATTGCCGTGTCCATTTAATGTTCCCTAGTATAAAATTTAGTGGCTTTTTTGATACCTATTTAAGTTTTCTTCCTTAGTATTTATAACTCTTTCACTATTTATAATTTTTACAAGAGCCTTTCTTCATCTATCTGTGGGATAACCTCATAATATCTTAGCTTTTTATAAAAATTTATAAATAAAAGAACTAACAAATAATCGACTACTAATAATTTAATCTGAAAAATATTTGTCTAAAAAGAATGGATCTTTGAAAGGTTTAAAGCATGTCCACCAGCGAATTACTGAATGAGCTCCTTAAAAACTACATATCGAAAACAAAAGTTAAAGGAGCTGCAATTGTTGATCATGATGGTCTCATTATAGCATCACAAGTTAGTCCAGATATCGATGAACTTTCAATTGGTGCGGTCACAGGCGTAATTGAAAAACTCTATGACCGAATTAAATCCGAATTCAAACTGGGAGGGCGTTTTGGGACCACAACTATCGAACAGGAAGTAGGAAAACTTATTTTTGTCAATGCAGGACCAAAAGCCATTCTTACGACCATCGCTCCTAGCACTTCAGATATTGATATTATACTTCCTTACAGCTATATCGTCGCCGAGAAAATTGTTCAAATCCTGGACAAACGGAAAGAAGTCGATGTGTCCATGCCTGAAGTAACGGAAGAGCCAATGAAGTTTAGCTTTAAAGTTGTAATCCTTGGTGATGGTGGCGTTGGGAAAACAAGTCTTCTTACACGATTTGTAGAGAAAACTTTTGAACAAGAATATAAAAGTACCATTGGCACCAACATAATGCGTATTGATTATAAATTGATGGATAAAATCACCGTGGCATTTTCTCTTTGGGATCTTGCAGGACAACAATTATTCCAGAAGGTCCGTCAAATGTATCTTGCAGGGTGCCAAGCTGCTCTGTTTGTATATGACGTCACCCGCCCCGATACTTTATATAATCTCAAGAATTGGCAGTCTGAATTACATGCCATAGCGGGCACAGGGGTCAAATCCCTGATGGTAGGAAATAAAATCGATCTCGTGGAGGAACGGAAAGTAAGCTACGAGGAGGGAAAGAAAGTTGCCGATGAGTTAGGGCTTTCTTACCTTGAAACATCTGCAAAGACGGGCGATAATGTGAACAGAGCTTTTGGTTCGCTTGCGTTTTTGTTAGTAAAAGATAAAATCACGAAATAAGAAGTTATTCCTCTAAAAATATTCGCCACATTGTTCACAGAATAGCTGGTCCGCAGATACTAGCGCACCACAATGGGGACATTGAATCTTCGGACCTTCCGCCGCTGGTAGAGTTGGAGACGCCTTTTCTTCTCCAATAGCATAATATTCTTTATCAGCTTGAACATATCCTGCTTCTGGGGTTTTTTTCAGAAAAAAAGCAACAATCATTGCTAAAAACCCTGGAATTATGTAAAAATAGGCACCTAGCTCGTTAGGGACTGGTATGTTCGATCCCACCATTCCCAGAATTAAAGTAGGCATTAAGTACAAAAATAACCCAATTACCATTATGACGCCTCCAATAATACAGATAATTTTTGCAGCTCGTACGCTTATAAATGTCAAAAATGATCCTAATGCAATAATCCCTGCCACTATGCTTGGAAAATATCCGATACCAGGGATCATTTGCCCTATAACTGAATCTTGAAAGCTCACATAACGCCAATCTCCGGGTGTAACCTCATAGCTCGTCCAATCAAAAAAATCTAAAGTATAAGGACCTTGTCCCCATAAATTCTGCGAGAGCATAATACAGATTGCAAACAAGATTAAGATGATAAATATACCTATATTTCGTTTATACATTTTATCCAGCTCATCAGTTTATTTTTTTATAAGTGGAGAAGGTCGCGTGCTTCTTCTGCAGTAGCAATCTCACGCCCAATTTCATTCGCAATACGGACCATTCGTTCCACCAGTTGGGCATTACTTTTAGCTTTTACCCCTTTACTGTAATAAATATTATCCTCAAATCCAACCCTTATATCTCCACCCAGTAAAACAGCATGGACGCATAACGGCGTTTCATATCGTCCGATCGCCGTCACCTGCCATTGAGTTTCCGTACCATATAATTTATAAACCGTATCTCGCATTCGTAAAAGATTCTCAATTGTCGCAGGAATCCCACCATTGACTCCCATCACGAAATTAAATCGTAGCGGTTGGTCCAATAAATTCAAAATTTGCTGGACATTCGCAATATGCCCTATTTCATATACCTCCAATTCTGGCTTCACGCCGAATTCTTTCATCTTTTTTGCAAATGTTTCTATCAATTCGGGTGGATTTGGAAAAATAGCCTTGCCAAAGTTCATAGATCCACAATTGAGAGACGCCATTTCTGGCCCCAGATCGAGGGATACAATTCGTCCCATGGCATCTACACCCAAGGTAGCACCGCCACCTGTGGTTGTGCAAATAATCATGTCACTTTCTGCGCGAATATATTCTATTGTTTCTTTATATAATTCCCGATCTTGCACTCCCTTCCCCGTTTCTGGATCGCGAACATGAATATGCACAATGGCTGCCCCTGCTTTATAAGCTTCTAATGCGCTGTCTGCGATTTCCCGTGGCGTTATCGGAAGCCAAGGTAATTGAGCCCGCGTCGTAAGAGAACCAGTTGGCGCGACCGTAATGATTAATTTGCGCATATCTTAAATTATTGTTGTTTGAATAGATAATTTTTACGTTTTAGTTTTTAAAGAAAATAATTTCATAAACCTAAGTAATTCCTCAATTTCCGCGGATTTATCTATGATGCGATTACAACAAAATCCATCGATAAAGCAAACTCCATGGCAATCCCATGCTCTTCTTGAAGATGGATCAAGGATACAACTTGAACGAACTTTTCTATCATAAAAAGGACACGAATCTCTAGGTGATGTGAATGATGCCAATAAGGCTTGGATTCTATCGGACCTGAGTCTTGGATCGAATCGCGGCTCTTCTATACTCTGGTCCATAGTTTCCAGGAATAAGACGCGAAAATTAAAAAATAAAGAATATTAAGATAATATGAAAAATGGGCACGTTGAAGTTAAAATTTGAAAAGATTACTTTATTAACATAAAGATATATGAGACTAACCTGGTGTATATTGAAATGGGCGACCCGCGTGCATATCCTAAATATCCACTCATTGGCGTAGGCACTTGTTTATTGAAAGACGATAAAATATTGATTATTCAGCGAGGTAATGAGCCTGATAAAGGTTTATGGAGCATTCCTGGGGGAATGGTTGGGTATGGCGAACGTACCGATATCGCTGCAATGCGTGAAGTAGAAGAAGAAACTGGTTTGAAAGTTCTTGAAATGGATTATGTGGCGGATATAGTTGACAAAATTATTTACGATGAGGCCGGAAGACTACTTTATCATTTCATTATCGTTGACTATGTTTCGACTAAGTTTGAAGGGAATGCTTCCCCTTCAGATGATGCTGTAGATTTAATATGGTGCCCCTTTAAGAATCTCCCTAACTACGAATATCCTGACACCATTGTAGAATTATTTAAGAAAATTCACATTTGGCCTGATTCCGAATAATTTTAGCTATAAAATTCATTTTTCATGCGAATATTGGTGGTGATCTTTGTAAATATTCTTAATTTTTTCATTCAAATTAAAAATAACTATCTAAAGTCTTTGATTTATCATATTTTTTAATTAATCCTTCTACTTCTGCCTTAATAATTCCCCGGACATTTCGAATGGTTTCTAATTGTTCTTTCTTTGCAAGAATTGCTATGGATTCAGGTAAATTATTAATATGATTCGCCGCCCAAAGCCATCCTTTGTAGCCTTTCTTTCCTAAAATCTGCATTTCATAGGCTTTATCGGCGAGTTCCTGTGCTATAAGATAATTAATTCGCCGAAAATCTGAGGGAATCCACCGCTTAACCCGATAATTCACCGAATATTTTTTGCAATATCCAAGCATCTTCTGTGAAATTCTAAGTAAATACGCTTTATCTTTTGGTACATAATTACCTTGATATAATTTATGATATTTTTCAACTAAGTTCTGATGACTTTCTTCCAGTTTGCGAAGAAAAAATAGAGCTTGCTTATCTCGTAAGGTTAATCCTGCAAAAAGAATGAAATCTGCTTTCACTTCTCGGGTACTTCGCACCATATTTTCCATATTTTCATCTGAATCTGCAAGATATGGAACAATAGGCATGAAATTTACACCTGTCTGAATCTTTGGCTGTTCTTGTTTAATTTTCTCCAAAGCAAGAAATCGTTCCTCAGCTGTCGCTGCCCGAGGCTCTAGAAAAAGATTTACTTTCTCCTCTAAACTTGTTATCGTAAAAGCCACACAACAGGCTGTTTCATTAGCAATCTTTCCCAGCAGATCTAAATCGCGTAATACACCAATAGACTTTGTCGAGAGGAAAACAGGGTATTTATACTTTAAAAACACCTCAAGTAGTTTTCTTGTATTCTTATAATTCATCTCAGCTGGCTGATATGCATCACAGGTTCCTCCTATCCCCACAACATCTGGTAAAAGGGTACGTGCCCGTCGTAATTTTGCATCAAGTTTTTCTTTTACATTTTTCTTCACAAAGATGGTTTGATCAAATTCTGGATGAATGTAATAGCGTTCTGAACGCGCATCGCAATATACGCAGGCATGTTCGCATCCTTGGTATGGATTACACGTATATCGAACCCAAAACCATGTATCTATAAATTTTAATTTATTCAATATTGTCTTATATTCTCGCAAAACATATTTGACCATAATACACACAAATCGTTTGGATTCTCAATTTTAAATGGCGTAGGTGATTTAAATAAAATTATGACTTATTTTATCTGAGAATTAAATGAGATTTGAAGTGAGGAACCAAAGATTTTTCAGCAGTTAATTGAATTTATGGACCAACAACTTTTAGTAAAGACCAATTCAGAAATTATAATGGACTATCTCACCCTTGAATTTGGAAATTATTTCTGTGAGGAGAAATCACATGTTTCTGGCTATTATTTTCCTTTGAAATCTCAACGTTTTGATAAATTAAAATTTCCTTCAGATGGAAAAATAGTATGGGACAAAAAGAAAGGAACTGTATTCTATAAGGATGGAAAATATTTCGGAATTTATCATAATGGTCTTGTCAAAGGTATATATAACTCGAAAACGAATACAGTTCTGAATTTAATTCGCGATCCGTCTCGTTACTTTAATATTTGTGTGGGTGTTATTGACTATCTTTTTTCAAAATTCCTGTTGCATCGCAATATATTCCGCATTCATGCCGCCTGTGTTGTACGAAATAATGAAGGATTACTCATTTGTGGCTCTAAAGGTGCAGGGAAGACTACGTTATTAATGAAACTCCTTCAAAGTGGATATAGTTTCGTGGCAGATGATTCTGTCTATCTACAATTCAAAGATAATAAACTCATTTGCTATCCATTCCCTAAAAGTATAAAAATCTCTGCTATTGATACGAAAAAATTCCCAAATCTTTACCAGAATTTAAAATATCATCGAATTATAACTTCAGATGGGCTCGAAAAATTAATTATTAAACCGCAAGAAAATGCATTTCCAGTTGAAACCCAAAGATTTTCTATTTCCCAGATTATTATTCCAACAATCGCACCTCAACAGTCTTGTGAAAAAAATATCATTCATCCTACCATCCCTAAAACCCAATGCTGTGCTATTGATGTTATTAAGAATAAACTCAGTTATGACCTCTTGATTCGGTCGTTTCGTGGTGATGATCTATTAAATATTGATTACTTACCTAATTCAACTTTACTGAAAGCACAAAAAGATTTATGTCAAAAAGTTCTCGATTTGTATAACATAAAAATATTCACCCTTGGTAATAATTTCGAAGAAATACAAATTGGAGATTTTTTATCTTAGCTAGATTATCCCATCAGTCTTTTATATTGCCAAATATTCATTTAAACCTATAAGACACCGACGAAAAGCGAAAGTTTTAAATACCAACAAAATGTTACTAACTATAGTTGAAAATAAATGATCTAACGGTGTTGATGTCGACAATGGAGGAATTAATGCTCCAACGGTTGCGGAAATTACTTGATATTTTGGGGAATGAGACACGATGCCGTATATTGGATCTAGTTTCAGCACAACCCCGCTTTATTAGTGAAATTTCAAGAGAATTAGAAATAGGTCAACAGGCAATTCTTCGTCACTTAGAAGAATTAGAAAAATTTGGTTTATTAACATCTTTTGAAGAGGAAGATACATCTGAACGTAAGCGGAAAGGACGAAAACGAAAATATTATGAAATATCGCCCAATGCTAATTACCAAATTTTCATTAATATTGACAAAAACGACCTTATTTTTGATTTACGCACTCCGGAACCCCCTGACCATTTCGAGAAATTAAAAGAAATCGAAGAAAAAATTCAAGATGCACGGAACACACCTTTTGGTTTAAGAAAATTAGAAATGTATCAATCACTCGTCCGACAGCTGGAAGAGGAGATTGCTGAATTGGATAGGGCTCGATCCCATGCTATTCGCCTACTTGAAAAATTAAAAAGCGAATTCGAATAAAAATTAATAGATACAGGAGTTCATATTATGCCAGAACACGAATATGATGAAAAGGAAGATAATGAGAAGAAACGCAAAAAAGACGAAGAAGATGATGAGATCACATGGGTTAAACATCCAAAATGGGATGAATTCTTCGGAATGAATTTCCCAGATGATTTTGAAATCCCAAATATCGAAAAGATCATAAATCAATTTTTCAAACAATTTAATTTTCCTGATGAGAATAACTTTTCTGGTGGTCCTATCGTCTGGGGATTTTCTATGACTATTGGACCTGACAAAAAGCCTATAATTAAACAAATTAGACGCTTTAACTCGAAACGAAAACAAAAGGTTGTTGAAGAGAAACGCGATGCTATGGTCGATGTAATTGAAAACGATAAAGAAATAATTGTCATTGCAGAAATCTCTGGAGTTAAAGAATCCGATATTAAATTAAAGCCCAACAAAAATAGTTTAAAAATTTTGGTTGATACAGACACTCAAAAGTATTTCAATGAGGTTTCATTCCAAAGCCAAATCGAACCGCAAAGCATAAAATTCCACTATTCCAATGGAATTTTAGAAGTTACGCTTAAGAAAAAGCAGAATTAAGATAATTTTGCCGAAATGAGAATAATTTACTCACATTATTCATATTAGCAGTAATTTTATTAGAGATTTAGAAGTTGATGATATAAATGTCAAAAGAATTACGGTTAAAAGTGACAGATATAGAAAAAAAATGGGCATATCGCGGGTATGTACGGATAAATCTTAAAATAATGCAGGAAAATGGATTAAAAACTGGCGATATTATCAAGATTACTGGGAAAAAAAGTACAGCAGCTATTTTAATTCCATCATCAGATGAACTTCATCCAAACCAAATACAAATGGATGGATTAATCCGAACTAATGCGGGAATTGGAATTGGGGATCTTGTAATAATAGAAAAAGTTACCGTAGAACCCGCCAAGAAAGTGACATTAGCACCCGTTGAAGAGGGTATTACTATCACCTCGCGTGCCGAAGTAGTTAAAAAGAATCTTTTAGATCGTCCCCTTAAAAAAGGCGATTTCATCAGCATTATGGGTAAAGGAAAAAGTGCATCATCTCCTATGGCAGTCATGTTTGGGCGTTCTAGAACATCATTACCCACGTTTGGAGAAATTCGCCTTATTGTAGTAGAAACAATCCCCGCAGGTCGGATTGTTCAAATTGTAGATCGTACCGAAATTGAAATCTCAGAAGAAGCAGCTCCCATCGCCAAAGGTGTTCCATTAGTAACTTATGAGGACATTGGTGGATTGGATGATGCAATTCAACGTATTCGTGAAATGGTCGAGTTACCCAGTAAATTTCCAGAATTGTTTCATGCTTTAGGTATCGACCCACCTAAGGGTATTTTATTACATGGCCCTCCGGGATGTGGTAAAACGCTATTAGCAAAAGCAGTAGCAAATGAATCGAAAGCTAACTTCATACCCTTAAATGGTCCAGAAATTATGAGCAAATTTTATGGTCAATCCGAAGAACGATTACGACAAATTTTCAGAGATGCTGAGAAAAAAGCTCCTAGCATTATATTTATAGACGAGATTGACTCCATTGCTCCCAAACGAGAAGAAGTAACGGGTGAAGTCGAACGGCGGGTAGTTGCACAACTCTTAGCCCTCATGGATGGTCTAAAAGGGCGGGGAAGTGTTATTGTAATTGGTGCAACCAATCGCCCAAATGCCCTTGACCCTGCTTTACGTCGCCCAGGCCGGTTTGACCGTGAGATCGAAATAGGTATCCCAGATAAACGAGGTAGAAAAGAAATTCTACAAATTCACACGCGAGGGATGCCTTTAGCCCCAGATGTCAATCTAGAAGAGATTGCTAATCGCATTCATGGATTTGTAGGAGCTGATATTGCGGCTCTTACTCAAGAAGCAGCAATGATTACTCTCCGAAAAATCTTACCTGAAATCAACTTAGAAGAGAACACCATTCCAGATGAAATTCTCCAAAATTTAAAAGTTACTAAAGAAGATTTTGAACAGGCTCTTCAATTAATCGAACCTTCTGCCATGCGCGAAGTTCTAATTGAAGTACCAGATGTAAAATGGGACGATATAGGTGGACTTCATGAAACAAAGCAAAAATTAAAAGAAGCAGTCGAGTGGCCTTTAAAATACCCAGATCTTTTCGATATTGTCGGAATTCGCCCTCCAACTGGTTTACTGTTATATGGCCCTCCAGGGTGTGGTAAAACTTTGCTCGCTAGAGCTGTTGCCACTGAAAGTGAAGCAAACTTTATCTCTATCAAAGGTCCCGAAGTATTTTCTAAATGGGTCGGCGAATCAGAAAAAGCGATTCGGGAAATTTTCCGTAAAGCACGCCAATCTGCTCCTACAATAATTTATTTTGATGAATTAGATGCCCTTGCACCTCAAAGAGGTGTTTATAAAGGATCACAGGTTTATGAGAGTGTATTAAACCAACTCTTAACTGAAATCGATGGAATAGAAGATTTAAAAAATGTAGCAATCATTGCTAGCACTAATCGCCCCGATATTATTGACCCAGCACTTTTACGCCCTGGCAGATTTGATGCACTCCTCAAAGTTCCAGCTCCTAATCGGGAAGAACGCCTAGAAATTCTAAAAGTCCATACTAAAAATATGCCTCTCGCTGAAGATGTAAATTTAAATAGTATAGCAGCTCGAACTGAATATTATTCAGGAGCTGATCTTGAAAATCTCTGTCGCGAAGCAGGAATGATGGCCATTCGCGAATTGACATCTTCCTCCACTGCTGATTTACAGAATCCTGAAGTTTTAAAAAGTCTAAATATTAAAGTTCGAAAAGAACATTTTGACACTATTTTAAATCGAATGACTCCAAGTCTCAATGAGGATATTATAAATTGGTATGATAAGTTTACTAAACGCCTACAGGGGAAGCAAATTAGCAAGGAAACTCCTTCAGCTTATGGATAAATTAAATTAAATTTTCCCTGGAAGGATCGAAGTGCCCCCTTATCGATTGCCTAGTCTTCAACAGATTAAGAGAGAATTTCAAAAGCTTAGGAATCCAATAGAGATATCTCTTTTCCTTTCTCCAGAGGAAGATCCTGAATCTTTCCCTGCCTATGAATTCATCAATACAATTGCTAATCAAGATCCAAAAATCAAATTAAATCTTATTACAAAACAGGCAAAACCTGAATTGTTTAACCAATATCATATCAAGGAAGTCCCTGCCATTGTAATTGAAGATAGTGGCATTGTTTATACGGGAGTTCCGTCCGGATCTGAAGCAATGATGTTCATCCAAACTCTCATCATGAAATCAACTGAAAATACGGGTATAGGAGAAGTGATTAGCCGCGTTTTAGCATCTCTCACTAAACCAGTTCTCCTCCGCACTATTATTACTTCACAATGTACTATTTGTCCTTTAGCAGTTAAAATCGGAAATATGTTGGCACTTGAATCCGCATTAACTGGAGGTGGATTGATTAAACATGAAATAATAGAAGCCCTAGAGCACCCTGATTATGTAGCAGAATATGATTTAAGTGCAGTTCCGATTATTCTGATTAATAATGAAATTGCATTCAATGGAATCCCTGATGTTGATGAATACGTCTTAAAAATTGCAAAAGCAGGAAAATCCGTCAATCTTTAATTATTTCAAAAATATTCTTCTATGGTACATACTAAAATTTACCAAAAAATGACATAAAGTTTTTTAATTAGGTAATATATCTTCAAATTGCTAAGAACTAATATGATAGGTATTGAATCACATGAGCGAAACTCCGCAAGTATTTATTAAGAAATTCTTTGACATAGATCCCGAGTATTCTGGAAAACGTATCTGCGTCTCTGCATTACCTGGAATTGGAATGACAGGAAAAGCTGCCTTAGATCACTTAATAAATGAACTACACCCCAAGAAATATGCAGAGATCTATACCACTGATTTCCCCTCTCATATAATTATTGGTGAAGATGGGCAAATCCTTACCCCTTGCGTAATGATTTATTATTTAAAAGAAGTCAAAAATGGAAATTTAGAGTTGTTTTTCGTTACTGGGGATACTCAACCAAATTCAGTTATTGGAACTAATATTCTCTCGGAAAAAATTGTACAACTTTTGGTAGAATGTGGCGTAAAACTCATAATCTCACTTGCCGCCACCCCTGTTATTTCCCCTAAAAAGAATCCCAAAGTATATTTAACCTTCTCATCTCCATCTCTATTTCAAGAATTTCTGGATGCTGGCGTTAAAAATAAATTCGTAAAGGGTACCATCACAGGAATGAATGGAGTTATCCCAGGAATCGCCAAATCTTATAACATTGGAGGTGTTGTATTACTCTCCGAAACCTTCCCCCAATTTGTACGTGATATGAATGCCTCTGTTTCTCTAATTAAAGTCCTAAATAATTATTTAGGATTAAATGTTGATGTTTCAGACCTAGAAATTCAAGCCCAAAAAACTATTGATCTTTATGATCGTATGCGAAAACGGCAACGAGAGAAAAGATTACGGAAAGGGTCTCGCGATTTAGGATACATATCCTGACTTTTATATGCGACCCTCTCTTAAACTACCCGATTACTCGAATAACTCCGTATAAGTCACTCCAAAAATACGGTGGTTTTACCATCCATTCGGGAACCTTTTTATATAGAGAATTATATACTCTCTTAATATCTTTCAAGAGGAATTGCTATGAGTGATCAGACTGAAGGATTCCCAACAAGTACTTTAAATGAATCCAGAAAACAAAAGCCGATCGTGAAAAAACCTAAAAAGTATCTAAAGCCGAGGAAAGGAAGAGGTTTTAGTCTAAAAGAAATCAAGGCTGCGGCTATTCCACTTGATGACGCTAAAAAATTACCAATTACTATTGACCCTCGAAGAAAGAGCTTGCATAACGAAAACGTGCAAATTCTAAGTGCTTTATACCGGAAAACAATTTCATTACGCAGTGAAGAAAAGATTAAACTTGAACTCTCCGAGAAAGAAGCATTTAAAGAATTAAAACAATTGAAGGGAATAAAAGGCAAGGAAGCAAAATTATTAATTGAAGCAGGTATTAAATCTCTTACGTCCTTAATTGAAGAAGAACCCAATTCGTTAGCAGATGATACGAATATCAAGGTTGAAAAAATTGAAAAATGGATTGAACAGGCTAAGAATTTACTAAAACGAAAAAGCTTCATAGACACAATGAACGAACTATTACAAGTTAAAGGAATGAACAAAACTTATGCCCGAAAACTAGTCAATTTTGGAGTTTTATCACTCGAAGATCTAAGCCAAGAGGACGCAACAATTCTTTCAAAAGATCTTAAAATTTCCGAAAAAATTGTGAGCGTTTGGATTGAGGATGCAATGCGATTAACAGGAAAGCCAATTAAGAAAAAACCCGCTAAAAAACCAAAAATCGAAAAGAAAGCACCAACGCTGCCAACATTAGCAGATATCGAAGGCATTAAGAAAGAAGATTTAAAAGAATTAAAAAATTTAGGAATCACCACACTTCAAGAACTTGCGCAAGAAAATGCTACCGAAATCGCTTCAATTACTGGTATTCAAGAAGAAATTATCCAACGATGGATTCAGGAAGCACGAAATTTACTCGGGTTGCCTCCTGTTACTCAGCCCCCTAAAGAACCTTCAGAATTGCCCACAGAGGTTGAAAAAGAAGAGGTGAAAGATCCCCTTTCAGAGTTATTACAATTAAGAGGTGTAGGTCGGAAAACTGCAGAAAAACTTATAGAAGCTGGAATCAAAAGCTGTATTGAATTAACTACTTGTGATCCCAAAGAACTCTCAAAAAAGGCAAAAATTTCTGAGAAAGCCCTAAATAAAATTATAGAAGCCGCTAAGGAACTTATGGAGTAATATTCTCTATAAACACTCTTCTTCTTATTTTTCCCATTCATTTTTCCCATTATACATCTCGTTCTTCTCAAAACTGAATTCTAATTCCATATCATAAAATAAATATTATAGTAATCTCCTTTTATTGAGCTCATCTAAGAAAAGACATTAATGTTGATTCAAAGAAATCGTATTTAGGTAATATTATGAGGTGTCATTTCTCCAGAATTTTATTATATAGGAGTTCGCACTTACTTTAACAAGTAGCGATTTTATTCGATGTTTCCAGTAATAGAGGTTCCATGAAATGGGAAAAGTAAATAGTCAGATCACTGACGATGGTAGCAAAAAACTACTCAAATTAACCAATCTTATGAGCAATTACTTAACATTATTAAGTCCTCCTGAAAAATTGCAAGCTGATCTTCAACAATTCTTTAAAGAACGTTCAAAATACGAAGAAATTATAACTGAGCAAAACCTTGCAATCCAAGATCTTCAGAATCAATTACAAAAAATGTCCAAGTTATCACAAGAAAACCAACAGTTAAAAGCACAACTCACAGAACTTCAGCAAAAAATGAGTAGTTTAGAGCGTACTTTAAATAGTTTATCCGAATCACAATCCTTGAAAGATTTAAATATAAAGCTTCAATCGGATCTGAAAGTAAAGACGGAAAAGTTAGAGAATCTTACCAAAGAATTAAGTAATCTACAATTACAATACGATGAGCTTTCTAAAAAAACAAGCTCTATTTCCGAAATAACCGCTGAAATAGAGCGATTAAAAAATAAGCTTGCTGGGGAATGGAAAACAAATCAACAATTGCGTCAAACACTACAGAAAGAACGGGAAACAATTAAAACTCTCCAATCCGAGAAAAAAGGGCTTGAATATGCGTTGAGACGTCTTGAACGTCGCTTGACAGCAAAGAGAGCATTGCGAGGACTCTCTATCCCTGTACATCAGATTGAAATCTCTGAAGGAGCGGTAGAAGACGCTGAACTTCAAGAACAAATAAAAAATATGAATCTCGAACTCCAAAAGCGCCTAGATCGAATTAAAGAATTGGAAATGCGAAATAAAGAATTAAAAGAACGCTTAGCGAAATCGAGTACAAGAGATCTCCAACTAGAGGTCCAGAGACTTAAAGCAGATCTAGAAGCAAAAAATGGCGCAATAATGGGGCTTGAATCAACTAGGAAAAAACTGATGGAACAAATAGAAAGTCATCAACAACGTATCGCGGAATTGCAAAATAAAATTATGGCGCAAGGTAAAGAAATTGAAGAGAAAAACAAAATGATTCAAAGTTTAGAAGCTGCTGTCTCTTCAGGTGTTCATGATCAACAAGCCCGGGAAGTTATTGAAAATCTTCAACAACAGAACCGAGATCTACGAAATGAGGTAAGAGAATCAGAAAAAATAATCCGTTCATTAGAGAAAAATATTAAATTCCTCCAAACTGAGATGAAACATCAAAAAGATCAAGCCTATAAACTCTATAATCAAACAAAAGATCAGGCAGTTCTCATTCAAAAATTAGAATCCGCCTTGAGAAAGGGCGGAAGTGTCGCGGGTATTGATTTACAGGCACTTGAATCTGCGAAACAAGCCTCACGATTTCTAGGAGATGAAGGCCCCTCTTTAGATGATGAAATAAAGGAACGTGATCGGAAAATCAAACGTTTAGAGAGTTATGTCGAAAGTTTAAAACAAGAAGTAGAAGATCTCCAATTCCGAATAACCTCCCGTGACGTGAAAATCGATGAATTGAATAATATATTAAAAGAATTGAAAGCTAGTATTGCGAATTCCAAAGCAAAAATCATTATCCGTCCCCCATCTGCGGATGAATTCCGTAAAACAAAAGTTAAATTATAATTTATTATGTGAAAATGAAAATGCTTAAAG
>SUPS01000317.1 GCA_005191415.1 Candidatus Helarchaeota ASGARD archaeon Hel_GB_A | reverse complement strand
ACCATGGGCCCCCCCGTTGATCCGCCAAGAGCTCCACCATTCCCTCTTCTTTGAGCCCCGTCCTAGGAAATTTCGGCTCATGTACAGGGCACCCGATGCCTTCAAGCACTACCGTATCGCCCACCCTCCCAAGCGTTTATCCTTGGACCAAGAGTCTCCTTCATTTCTAAGTGAAGTAATTTGGAATCTCGAGAATTTGGAGAAACTCCCGCTCCTCACACCCGAACACCTTCTTCAGAAGGATACCGTTGCGACCCAAAGCGCGCCATTGGGGGGTGGAAAGAGAAATTACTCGAGAACCCGACCTTGCACGTAACCTCCTACGGGCTCACTTTCATGACATGGCGGTTTAAAGAGTCTATAGAGGGAATTCACATCATTCTCAGGACCGAACCGACTGAACGGCACTTTGATCTCGTGCAATGGAAGGACCATTCGTACAATATCTATAATAGCGTGATTGATTTACACAGTTTTGAGCGATTGGGGGGCGTGCCGCGAGGGAAAGGAAAGTACCAAGGGCGAGGCATGCGGTTCGATCCCGCAGCTGATGGAGTTCGTCCTTTCGAGGAGTTTATCCGATTCGTCCATGAGAATCCCATCCCCTTCCGTCCAGTGCCGAGATCTCCAGATGAAAAATAGTACTAAATCAAGGACTTAACTCCTGAGTCCAAATGGGTCAATATCGTGGTAAAATTGGTCGCCCGGTCTCCTCCATTTTATACTAGACGAGGGAATAAGGTTATGACATTTATAGGACGTGATCCAACTGGGAAATTTCACATTCCTCTATGAGGACAGATAGCAACCCTCTTTAAAGTCGGGGATTACGTCCAAATTGAGAAAGCGTACATAAAAACTTTTCAAGGGCGGATGAAACTGAAAATCGGGATGATCAGTCACATTCAGCCAATCCCCCCACTTAAAAAATTTCTAAAAGAAGAAATTTAAGGTTCAGAAAGTTAGGAGAGTGTAGAGATAAAAATCAAAGAATAACTATATTTCATATTTATTATCACTACCATATTAGTGCCTATCTTTTTTTAGTAAGTTTACATAGACTGTTTTTCCCCTTTATATAGGGGAAGGTAAATGTATATTTTCTAGTATGTTTCCGTTAAGCTCTAGATTCTTCTTTTTTGAATTAAAAAAATAATTACCTCGTAGTATATGGCATCAATAAAGCCAGTTTTCTGATAGGATTACATAGGCTTTTGGCGAGGCGTTTTTAAATTGCTTTGAACATTGTATGATATAGAGAAAAAAAAAGGTGAATCCGAATGCCGAAAGGGATTGTCTTAATTGGATGGACGAATAAAGAAGGATTCTTCCTTATCCATAATTACCCTTCAGATGTTACTCTGACTGATGAAGAAGTCATGCGGATTGGTAGCACGCATCGTATGAGAAACTTAGATGCAAATACAATAACCTTAAGGCTAAAGAATTTAAATGTTGTTAGTTTTTTTTCAGGTTTAATTACGTCTAAATATTATATTGCCCCTAATTTCGTTATTTCTCTCTTATTAGATCATTCAGAGAATCCACGAGATTATATTAAAACACTTCCTAAGGGCGCCGAAATTGTCCTTTCTGAATTTCCCGTAAAACGGTTTGATGCGCGCACCACATCCTTTAAAGATGTTCTATCTAACATTGGAGAATCTTATCATCAAACATTGCCGAAATTATATAATGCCCTTATCAGTGGTGAAATTGAGGTAAAGGCGGAAATGGATGATTTTTTTGATTCTGTTGCACGCGATTTAGAGGCCCCGTCTGAAACTGATATAGACTCTGAAACAGATATTACAGTGCTCCGAAATAAAATAAAGGAACAAGAAGGCGTCATTAAGATGCTTCAAAATATCGTGGAGGGAAAAGATTTTTCAAGTGGTTCCGCCGAATATATCGCAAAAATTGAAAATCTTAAAACACAAATCAATAATTTAGAACGTAGATTAAAAGAAAAAGATGATCGAATATCTGAATTGGAAATTCAACTTGCCCGTATTGATATCTTAGAAACTCGAATCAAAACATTGCAATCTGATATTCTTGCACGAGATGCAGAGATAGCTGATCTACGAACTCGCCTGAAAGTATCCTCAGGGCTCCCAGGGGGTGCAACTGCTGGTGACCTTATGAACGAATCATCAGAAGCAATCGAAATTTGGAAAAAAAAGGTAATGGAACTCCAAAATGAATTACTTGAACGAAACACACTGATTAATAAATTAAAAACTCAACTTACAGGTCAACTCGAAGATAAGGAAGCGCGTGCGATCCTTGCTGAAATCTCCCAAAAATTATCCACACAACCTTCAGCAACTGATGATTTAGAAGAAGAAATGAAAAGTAGATATATTACTCTTTAACTATTATTATGAACCATGCTCGAACTCCCTCAATATTGTGAGAATTATGCTCGAAATCCCTTTAGAAAATCTTCCAGACTGGTATTCTAACAAAGTACGAAAAAAAATCGAACCACCTCGAAAAAAAGTTCAAAAGATATTAGACAAAATTCAAATCATCTTAGACGATATTAATACTTCATGTATTAAATTGACAGATACTACTAGTTTTTCAGAACATACCGATGAACTTGCCACTAAATCTGTTGAACAATTGGCAAGAAAATATCAAGATCGTATTAATGAACTCGAAATCCCAACTGAACCCCTCTATTTTGAGAAAATTACAAAATTTTCTTTAATTCTTAAGAACCTTATCCAATATCTATGGCAACAAGGCCGCCGATGGATTCCAAAATTGAGTCGTACCACCGGCTCCACATACAAAACGAGTGTTCGTGAATTAAATTATCACATCAAAGATCTTCAAAATGAATGGATGAATTTAGAAAATTTTATTGAAAAAAAACTTAAAAAAGTGAAAATTTTTGAAGATATTTTTGATCAAATTGAAAAAATGCAACTAATACTCAATGAGATTGATGAAAAAAAAGAAGAATTAAAAACAATTGAAGCAGAACTTTCCGAATTACAAAAGAAGAAATCTATTCTTGAAAAAGAATTTGAGGAACTCAATAAAAACCCTTTGATCGTCGAAAGAACCACAATTGAAAATGAACTCCAAAATATCATCCAAACTTTAAAGAATATTTTAGGATATTTTCGCAAACCATTTCGAAAATTTGAAAAACTTTTAGGAGAAGGAACATATTTCGTCAGATCCGGATGTAATGAACAGCTAACAAAATATAGCAAAAAACCCATTGAAACTTTCTTCGCTGAAGATGATGATTACTCAAATCTTAAAATGGTTCTATTAGAATTGAAGAAAGCAATCCCTCGTTTGAATTTGAAAGCGCGTGAAGAAAAAAAACTAGAAAAAGAAATAGATGAAATTAATCAAGGCTCTCTGTTACAGATACGACAAAAATAGCAAACTTTTTATAAAAAATATAAAGAAAATTCTAAAAAATT
>SUPS01000316.1 GCA_005191415.1 Candidatus Helarchaeota ASGARD archaeon Hel_GB_A | reverse complement strand
TAAATGAAATGCTCTTGTAACAAAAAAAAAAAAATAAAATTCCTACGAAGAAAAAAAAAAAAATGAAATCCTCCTCTAAAGAATAAAAATTATCAAAAAAAGATATAAAAAAAAGGAACTTCATAATTAATTATCAAGTACCTTAAATAGGTACCTTCTCAAGCATGCTTCATAGTTTCTTAATGAAGCTTTTTTAAATACATTAAATGAGTGACCTCTTAGTGGGGCTTTTGAATGAGCAAAGAATTTGCATCTATTATGGAAGCGATTGCGGGCGATACAATTGACGAAAAAATAAAAGTTTTCTCCGATGTATTAGATAAAATTACCCAATTTGCAGTAAATTCTCTTGATCAATTAACTAAAAAAGTCAGTCATCTAGAAGGTATGCTCCAGAATTTAGAAGGACGCGTAAAAAAACTTGAAGAACGTCCTCCAGCTCCTATTGGTGCACCTGGAATGGCTCCTGTGGGGCAAGTTAGTCATGGCCCTGCTGCAGCGACGCCTCCTCCTCCGGCACCAAAGCCTGAGCCAAAACCAATGAGTCCCGTATCGGCACGAGCTGCTTTACAATCTGAACTCAAAGCTCTTTTCGCAAAACGCAAACGATAATTTATTCTTGGAAAATTCGCGTATTTCTTCCTAATCCTTTACTAATTACAAATGAGAAATCTATTTTTTCTTTTGGGTTCGTATGATTGTCAACGCGTAGATAATAGCCGTCAAAAGCTTCCTCTAAGGTGATTCCAAGTCCTTCTAATGTTATTTTATTTCCTGGTATTTTGGAATGAAAGAAGCCAGTTTTTTTGAAATTTTCTAATAAAATTTGGCTTGAGATCAGGCTTTGCTGCGGAAGTGGGATGCCCTCTTGCCATTGATCGACAAGCCCTATTTTATAGACTTCAGGCACCTCTGATTTTAGCCAATTAAGGATGACATCTTCAATATGAGCTATATAAAGTTTATTCCCTGTCCAAGATGCCCAACGTTTCGAAAATCCACGCCGTCCTGTTAGCAAAAGGGTGGATAGAAAAGGTGGATTCGGGATAAAATCATACCAGATTTCTGGTAAGCCATATACTCGTTTGGCTGAAATTCCATCCCAGAGGGCCGTATACGTCGAAAAATTGGATAATTCGAGCATTGCATTGATTGCACCACTCAAATAAACTGCTGCACAATGATATACTGATGAACTCCAAAATGGAGTACGTTCATTTCGAACATCTCGTAGAATATCGACCATTCTGAATGCTGCTTTAGAAAGATCTTTCACATATTTCTGTATATCTCTCAATTTAAATCCATATTTTAAATGGCGTCGCTCTAAAAGCTCATCTTCAGGCTGAACTAGCCACCAATCCACTGGAAGCCCATCCTCTAAATGGCAATTTAGTAAATACAGGGTTTCCATCGAGATATCATCAATGACGACATAGGTCGTATCAACGCTTTCTCCAAAAATCAATTTCATTGTTCCTTGTTGCGCATCGCTTCTAATAGGTGCAATTGGTGGGAAAAGCGTGTAACTTATAATTCGCCAAGGCTTCTGCAATTTTCCATCGATTACATCCTTCGCGGTAAGAATCGATTCATTCAATCTTCCTTTCAAGAGGTTAAAGACTAAATCTCCATTTCGGATAAGATTACTCTGCCGAATCCAGTATTCCCATCCTAGTTCTTGGAAACAGCGCCAAATATTCTTCCCTAAGGGTAGAAAAAATTTTAGATAGTTATTAGGAACTTCCTCTACCGTGTGCATTAAACTCACCTAGGGTTTTTTTCAGCTTTTCTTCTCTAAAACCTCTTTAATCCGTTCAAGTGCTTCCTTTATTTGCTCCAAAGAAGCCACAAAAGAAGCGCGGACGTATCCTTCTCCATAATCCCCAAATTCATTCCCAGGAATCATAACTACTTTTGCTTTCGTAATCATGAGCTCGGAAAATTCATAGGAGGTCAGCCCCGTTTCTTTAATATTTGGAAAGGTATAAAATGCCCCTTTCGGCATTAGACAATGAATACCACTAATTTTATTGAAACCATTCACGAGTTCTTTTCGTCTTTTATCAAATTCAGCAAGCATTTGCTTAGCAAATTTTTCATACTCCTCTTTATTTTTCATTCCTTCGATGCAACCTATCTGTGCTGAAGAATTCGCGGCGACTGCGTTCATTTGATGGGTAACCATTATAGCATTTATGATTTCTTTATTCGCTAAGGCATATCCCACTCGCCATCCCGTCATGGAGAACGTTTTCGAGAAGGAATTCACGACAATCGTCCTATCTTGGATTCCTAAAGTTGCAAGACAAGTATGTACATTATCATCGTAAATCAATTTTTCATAACATTCATCTGATAAAATGAAGAGATCATGGTCCTGGGCAATTTCTGCAATTGCTTTCAAATCTGCTTTCCTCATTACGGCGCCAGTTGGATTACTTGGAAAATTAAGAATAATCATTTTTGTCTTTGGGGTTATTTTTGCTTGAAGATCCTCTGGATTCACACAAAATTCATTATCCTCACTTATTGGTACGCGAACAGGAATGCCCCCTGCAAATGAGACTTGTGGTGGATAGGTTAGAAAGGCGGGATCAGGGATAAGAACTTCATCACCAGGATCAATGAGGGCTTGACATGCTAAATAGAGCGCCTCACCTGCCCCACATGTGATACATACTTCATCTAACGAATAATCTAATCCATACTCATTTTTATATTTGCTAATTATTTGCTCGCGTAATTCTGCAAAACCTAAATTAGGTGAATAGGCTGAATATCCTTCATCTAGAGCTTTTTTGGCTGCTTCTTTTATAAATGACGGTGTATCAAAAGCAGGGACCGGATCTCCAATCCCCAGACTAATAATTCCTTCGACACCTTGGGCTAAATCAAACATCCGTCGAATACCGCTCGGACGAATACTCTTAATTCGATTTGCAATTGAGCGCATTTTCTTCGTCACGCTTTTTTTATAACTACTTTTTTAAGTTTCAATACTTAAAACAAAATTTATCCTTTGTGATTTATTCAATACAAAAAATGATGTGATGAAAAATGAAAACACGTGAAATTGGAATAGGACGAATGTTTTTCATCAAACTAGAACCATCTGATGATATTTTAGAAGCCTTAACGATGTTTGCCGAAAATAATTCAATCAAAAGCGGCTTCTTTACAGCGATTGGTGCTATAAAACATGCTAAAATTGGGTATTATCAACTACCCCTAAAAGAATACAAAACAATATCCCTAGAGGGCGATTTTGAGCTAGTATCCTGTATTGGTAACATTACACAGAAAGAAGGATCTCCCTTAATCCACGCTCATATTGTAATTGCAGACGCAAATGGTCATACTTATGGAGGACATCTCCTTCCAGGTTGCCGTATCTCGGTGACTGGTGAGGTATTTCTGATTGAAGCAAAAAATACTCTCATTCGGGAGGTCGAGGATAAGTTTAAGCTTTC
>SUPS01000315.1 GCA_005191415.1 Candidatus Helarchaeota ASGARD archaeon Hel_GB_A | reverse complement strand
AGCGAAAGATGGACGTATGCCTCAAGTAATTAAGGCAGCAAAGGTGTTTGGTCAGAGTTTTAGCAGTGAGGGAGAATTATGTTTTGGAGGCTGTGAAGGACCAATAACGGCAGCAGGATCTGTGTGGGGTGTTGAAAATCTAATGCGAAATATGATTAAAAATCCTGATCTGGTTCATAAACTTCTGGAAGCCTGTACTGATACCATAATCGATTTCTGTAATGCCCAAATAGAAGCTGGTGTCCAAGCTATTGGTCTTGCGGAACCCACCGCTTCATCCACGTGTATTTCGCCACAATTCTTTAAGGAATTTGCCTTTCCTTACCTTAAAAAAATCACACGCAAAGTTAATTCTCCCGCCTTTCTTTTACACATCTGTGGCGAATCACAAAACCTTGTGAAATTAGTAAGTAAAATTCCTAATATTCTTATTTTTAGCGTGGATCAAATCAATCTACGCGTTGCGAAAGAGGTGATTGGAAAAAAGTTCCTAATCCTCCTTGGAAATGTTTCAACTGGGATTATGCGGCGAGGGACTCCTGCTGAAGTCGAGGCAGCTGCAAAAGAATGTCTAAAAGAAGGCGCACCTGGCGGAAAATTCATTCTAAGTACCGGCTGTGATATTGCACCTGGCACACCTCCAGAAAATATAGATATGTTACTCCGTGTTGGGAAAAGATTCGGAAAATATGGATGAAAAGTATATTGAATAGATTCATTTTCAGGTTGCATCTGGATGAGCTCGAGACGGAAACATAGTCTATATGAAGGGCGATGAATTCTTTTCTATTTAAAAAAAGAGAAAGTTTAGAGATTATTCATGTTCTTGACAATATTTAACTGCTGCCTGTGTTCCTTCCTCAATTATTGCCAGCTCTTTGAAAATAGTTGAAAATACAAAAGATTTTTTCAATTGATAATGAAGTATGGAGGAGCTATTCCCTGGCGCGTTATTCCGATTAAAAAAAATCAAAAATCATGCTGTTCGATAAAGAACACTTATGATCCTAGGTTCAATATGCAATTCAGAATACCTTTTTTACTACTGGTAGTGGTATCGCCCTTAGCACACCTCCAGAATATGTAGAAACGTTGCTCCGTATTGGAAGATTATTTTGCAAATACTAACGATATAAAATTAGTTTCCGAAGCGAGCAAAATATTGTTGAAAAAATTACCTAAATATTAAAAATTATCAAAAATTAAGGTTTTAAAACAATAAAAGGTTGATTTCTATGAGTTTAAATCTATTAGATTTTACGAGTTTCATTACGGATGGACAATTATTTACAATATGCTTTATTGCCATGGTACTTTTCGGAATTCAAGCAACAATAGCATTCTTAATTTGGCGAAAAGGTTCTAAAAATTATTTTTTACGGTTTGTCTCGTTCGTTATTTCAGTGGTAGTCTTATTATTCGCTGTAATAGCACTAGGGCAGTATTTCGGCGAAAGTTTTGGCAGTGAAGATCTGGTTTGGGCAGGGATTTATCTATGTGCCATCGGGGCACCTATTGCGGCTGGAATCCAAATTTATCTATTTATTAGCGAAAATTGGCTTTCTAAGGAGGAAAAAGCATGAATGGAGCTAGTACGATACTTGCGTTGTTTAATACGATTGCCATTACTGCGATAGTCATGAACGTGTTCTTTTTCATTAGAGCTTTCTACCGATTCAGAGATTGGCGAACTGGAAATAAGATTGCATTTTGGTCTTTTCTCGCATTAGTATTCGCTTCTATTGGAATTTTATTGTTTAACATCAGCTATTTTCCGATTTTAATACGAACCGCATCTGATCCATGGTTCAACACGGTCGACATTCTCATTCCTCTTTCAATGTATCTTTCACTAGGCGCAATCGGGCTCTGGACTATCTTTATGTTTTTTCAATGGCGTGAAACACAATAGAATAAAATTAATTTCCTCATTATCTTTTTTTTATCTGAATTATTCATTTTGGAATTAATTATTTTGGAATTAATTAAAGTAAAAAATATAAAAATCTGATGATATCTGAAAGGAAATGGTAATATGATGAATAGTAAAAAGTTAAAAAAATTTGTGATTCAAATTGGTATGGGTGTGGATCAACACGGGCAAGATGTGACAAAAGCGGCTCAAAAGGCAATAAAAGATGCAATTTCGAATAATTGTCTAGTAGGATTGACTGAAATTTGTAATTTACAAGATTTAAATGATTTTTATGTCCATGTTCTTGTGGCAGTTCCTTATCCGGACCAAATTAATGAGAAACGTTTGATGAAAGCGATCCCCTTTGGGAATAAAGAAATCGAGGTCATAAAAGGAGGTATGGCTATACCAGGAGTTCAGATACCAGAATTAGGCGATAAATCTAATGAAATGATAGTGGCTACGGCAGCGGTAACAGTTCTTTTGAAGATGGAGTGATTTTTAGCCCCCACCAATGGGAGGAATTAAATACAAGGTATTTCCATCTTTGAGAGGGCGGTTTGCATCTTTTTGTTCGTGAATATCTCGTTGATTAAGTATCAACATCATTCGGAATTGTCCATCTACATATAAGCCTTTTGGTAATTTTGGAATATAATTCTTCACCACATATTTTAGTAAATCGCCTACGGTACTCCCTTCTGGCAGCTCAATAAGCACTTCTTTCTCGCCTGTGAAATCTGCTAATGGTCCCATAAAAAGAATTTTAACTTTCATCGAAATATTCCTCAGCAATTAATTCTCTGGATTTATGAAATAGTAGGATAAAATTATTTTTAATACTCAGTGATTTTATATACAAGCAGAAATTTAAGAAGATTTAGTATTTTAATCTGGTCATAAAGATGAGTTTGAAAGAATTAATTGAGGAATTAAAGAAACACCCGGGCGTTGCTAAACAGAAATTGAAAGTAAAATTAGCCAAAGTCAGTTCATTTAAAATAAATGTGAAGGCTGGCAAATTTAAATTAGTTTTTGACGAAGAGCAAATTATTGGAGGCTCTAATGAGGGACCAACTCCTGCACATATGTTACTCGCATCGATTGGAGGATGTTTTCTCAGTACACTCCAAGTCTGGAGCCAAATCTTAGATATTAGCATCAATAGCGCAGAAGTTATCGTAAAAGGCACAATAGATGCACTGGGAATGACGGGAATTGATGAGAGCGCCCCAATAGGATTCCAAAATTTAACAGCAGAATTTAAAATTGAGAGCGATGAACCAGCTGAAAAAGTTAAGCAATTACTTGATGCGGCAGTCGAGCATTGTCCCGTGCATCATACGATTAAAAGCCAGACAGAAATAAATATTAGTCTTAAAGAAAAATAATTTTTTACTCATAATTATTAAGAAACTACGATAATTTAGCCAGTCGTTTTGCATTTTATATTTTATTTTAAAAATACGCTCCTTTTAATTCTATAATTGTAAATGGCTTTATCTATCAATAGAGGGTCTCGTGAAATTAAAATAACGAGATTATTTCTTCGATAAAAAATTTTC
>SUPS01000314.1 GCA_005191415.1 Candidatus Helarchaeota ASGARD archaeon Hel_GB_A | reverse complement strand
ATACTAAGTTCAATTCAATTTATATCATTTAACCAATTTTGTATTTGATCTTTTTAATAGATTTTGAATCAATTTAGAGGGCCTGGAGAAAATTTTAAATTCTCGAATGGAATTTAATTGGTCTATCGACTTTTATAAGAAGTGAATTATTTGAGCCATTCTAAGCAAAATTCAGAACCTTTTAAACCACATTTTGTGATCAGCGTTACTACAATTCTTCTAGTTGTCTTATCCATCTTATCGCTCCTATCCACGCTTATAGTTTTCGCAACTGATAACAAAGTCAGATATAACGCCGAACAAGCAGATAACCATTCTAATATGATACGAGTTCTCGAAAGTGATATCTCAAAACTTCTCGAAGATGATCGCCAGAAGCAACAAGCCGCATTCAATACTTTAGAAGATTTATACGATCTTCTAGAATATTTGTATAGAATTTCAGTCTATAATGGAACAGAAGGGATATGGTCCGAACAAGAGGTAAACGAAACTGCGCTAAAAGCGGCAATTAAAATAATACGAATAAACGATTTGGTGATATCGACCCATGCCTATAGCTGGAGTATCGCCCACGGTGCCAATTCAACAAATAATTACACCTATAGGGGAAAAGAGTACTATTTAATATATGATATGTATCCAGCATTACCTTATGATATTCCAGCGTTTAACTATTGGCTCCTGGAAATTTTTGGGGGACCGCCTGAAATTTTACAAGTAGATCTTTTTAACTGGGAGTTAGAGCTCTATAATGATACGTCTATAATATATGCACTCGGAAGTTCTGCCTTTCTCTATAGTGGTTATTATAACATAGATTTGATCCAAAATAGTTATTACAATATAATGAGTGAGGCTTCAACTTTCTCCTCACAAGCTGAGTACTATAATCAAGGTAAAAGCATCATGACTACTTCTTTAATACTCATGACAATTAGTGCGGTCATTATTGCATTTATTGTCTCGATCGATGTCAAGAAATATATCTTAATTTCTATGGTAATCGGAATTTTGGTATCAATGATTGCAATTTATATGTTTGTTTTAGCAATACCATTTGTATAGCCGTTCAACAGCAACGAACTTTTTCAATCTATTCCTTATTTTTTTAATTTCATATTTATTTCATATTTAAAAAAGTCTAGAATCCTGAAAATTTTTGGAAAAAACCCATTCATAAAATTAGGTTTTGATAAAGATTTCGTAAATTATTTAAATTAGATTTTTCTAAGACTTAGAAAGAGGCGATTCTTATGGGAGAAATGAGAATACGTAGAATAATTACTTGTGTTTTACTAAGTTTAATAATCGTTCTTCATGCATCGATTTTACAAATGATTTTAAATCCAATTGTAACATCAGCACCTTACTCGGCAGAGATTCTGAGTCTTTGGAATTTCCTTGAAGTTTTTGGCAATCCTATACTTTTAGCTTTGACCCTTGTAATCATTCCCGCGGCCATCATAATATTAATAAATGTATCAAAAATTGAACTTAATATTCGTATCTCCATAAGCCGAGTACTATCTTTTTCAGCAATGATCACACTCCTTATCACCATATTAATCGTATATATGCCTTTAGTAGATTATGCTAATACTTTAGGATATACAAATGATACCAAATTTACCTATTCAATAATTACGCTGCTAATAATTATTGCAATAGTTATCCATTTCGTAGTTACATTATTATTAACGATAAAACTACAATATAACACCACATAATCTAGAAACTTATCCAATTTATTTCAATACTTATTTTTTTAGTTTCATAAATCAAAAATAGGCTCTTTTATTTTCCTATAATTCGCTTATAATGAAATATTATCGTTCCCAAATTAATAATAAAAACTAAATCCTTTTAATCAAATTGATCAATTATGATTATGGATAAGAAACCATATAGGATGTCAAAAAATGAGTGATACAGAAGCAGAAATAGCGTATAAAAAGTTAAGAGACATCATTATGATGCCTAAGAATAAGGATTCGCTGGATATTTTGAAAATTTGGTATACTCCCGAAGATGCCAAAATATTAACGGCAGGACCTTTTACGATGGTAGGGATGGATAGATATACTATTGGAGATTATGCCAAAAAATCGGGAATCCCCGAAGAAAAGGTAAAGGAAACTTTTGAACGATTAGCAAAACGTGGAGTTCTTTTCTATTATGTGAGTAAAAAAGATGGAAAGAAAAAATATATGATTCCACCATTATTTCCGGGTTTAGTCGAATATTTTATTGTCAATAAGAATGTAAGTATCGATGAACGACGTAAATTTGTGAAGAAATTTCATGATAATCCGCAAGATGCCTTCAATTTACTCGGCGTAGTTGGAGATTTTAGTGTTTTCCGCGTGGTGCCTGGAACGAAGCCTCCAGCGGAATCTAGGTTAATCGAAATAAATGAGACATTACAGGTAGATAAATCACAAATTTTAACGTATCAAGATATAGAGTTGATTATAAAGGAAGCGGGAAAGGAACCAAATAACATTGCTGTATTGCCCTGCACCTGTAGGACAATGTCAATGATGTTGAAAACATCGCCTGAATGTGAAGCAACGATTGAAAATTGTTTGGTTTTTGGAGTACCAGCTCGCTATGTAGTAGAGCAGGGTATTGGGAGATACATCACACCCGAGGAAACTCTCGAGATATTAAAGCAAGCCGAGAAAGAAGGATTGGTACATATAACCCAAAACACGGTCGATCGGCATGGCTTCGTCTGCAATTGCTGTACTTGTTGTTGTGGAGTTCTGAGCACGGCGATACGATTTAATTATTGGGAAATTTTTCAAAAATCAGACTATATTCCTGTAATAGACGCCGAAAAATGCATTAAATGTAAGAAATGCGTGAAAATTTGTCCATTTTATGCGCTTACCTATAAAACAGGCGAGAAAGAGGATAAATCAGAGGATGAAATAATAGTTCGAGAGGACGTATGTGTAGGCTGTGGGGTATGCGCGGCTAATTGTCCAAAAGATGCTATTAATCTTAAGAAGGTTCGTGACGTAAAACCTGCAAAAGACTTCATTGAAGCGGTCATGAAAATGATGAAAGGAAAAAAACACTAACAGATTTTCAGTAAAGTTACTAAAAACGGGTATTTTAATAATAAACAAATATTTCAAAAGACCAATTTAAAAGAGCAACTGAAATTACTTCTCTCTTTTTTTCAGAATTTAGAAAAAAATGTATATCTTTTTCTATTTTGACTTTTACAAAGATGCTTTAAGTTTTTCTACTACCAAAAAAGTTAAAGATTCAAACTTAGTGGTTCATTTAGATAACTACTAGAGATAGAAGTTGATGTCAGAAAAGTTAAAAATCCATGTAATAGGTACTGAGGATACCGTCATTGGGTTTGGATTGATTGGAATTAGTGGGACAATCATAAACTCCGCAGAAGAGGCGGAGAAGCTTTTGGAAGAGTTGGCTCAATCAAAAGAGTACAAAATAATTATTA
>SUPS01000313.1 GCA_005191415.1 Candidatus Helarchaeota ASGARD archaeon Hel_GB_A | reverse complement strand
CTTTAATTGATGCGAGACCATCCGAAAGTAAGTTAAAGACTGAGATTTTTAGAAAATAAACTAGAAAAATTTTATTTTAGAATTAAAGGTCCTAATACCATTAAAAGATTAAAAAGTTTTAAAAAAAATTTAGGGTATTGTATGGTATAAATTAAAAGTATCTGGGTTGATTAAGAAATGCAGACGGACGCAAAAGAAGGGATTTCGAAAGAGGAAAATACCGTATTAGAATCGCGGGTCTATCGACCTCGAGTAAATATGCGATTATGCATAGGATGCGGTGATTGTGTGGTAGCATGTCCCATAAATAAAACTGCAGATCTCTCAATAGATGAAACACGCACAATCTTATCTATAGAGAATGGTAGTTTAGTAATAAGAAATATACATTTATGTGATGGATGCGGTATTTGCATCGAAGCCTGCCTGCCTAAGGCAATATCCCTTGAATTTCCAATCCAGGAGGAGAAATAATCGTGTATCCTGCCTTCGTTCGTAACATTGATGAAGATGTTCAAAAAATTGAAATGAGGCTACTTAATTTAACTACAACTATTAATCACAATTTAAAAAAGTGTCAAGGGTGTCTCACTTGTCTAATAGTTTGTCCAAAAGGAGCAATTTCACGAGGCCCTATAGGGGCAACTGCGAGGGGGGACCCGGTGAATCCACCACTCGCACCCGTTCTATTTGACCAAAATAAATGTTCTTTCTGCGGGACTTGCGATGTATTATGTCCCTATAATGCAATTTACTTGCTAATTAATGGTGAGCATAAGATTCAACTGGTTGAGGAGAAAGCGCTTCCTACTTTACTTTATGAAGAACGAGAATCTCCACGCTTAGAGAACTTTAAAGCTCGGAAATATTGTGAAGGCGAGATCACGATCCACCCCGAAAAATGTGTCGGCGGTTGCTCTACTTGTGCATTAGTATGTCCAATGGAAGCAATTACTATTCCGAAAGCCGAAAAAGGATGGGAAATTCCCCCTAAGACGCAGATTGATAAAGATAAATGCATTTTATGTGGTGCATGTGTTGCCGCCTGTCCAACAATAGGAGCTATTGAGATACATCGGACAAAAGTCAAGTATGAAGGCGAATATACCGAACCATTTTGGCCAAATATCGTTAAAAAACTTACGACCCCCTTAAAATCTGGGATCCCTACAGAAAGTCAAATTGAAATCAAAGAAGAATCTGAATCTTAATTCTATTTTTAATCTAATTTCAAATTTCTTTTGCTTTCTCATTAAGATACATAATTTCCCTGTCTTTGGAGAATTCATTTGCTTTCTTCTGCTGAAATTCTTGTTATTTTTGACTTAGATTTTACCCTTATTGACAATTCTCACGCCATTTTTAGATCTTTTGAATTTGCTTTGAAACAATTCCATCTTCCAGCGCCGCAAAAAGAACAGATATTAAAAAAGATAGGAATTCCCTTAAAAACTATGTTTTTAGATTACCTCGACGAGAACAATGCAGAGAAAGCGGTCCATTATTTTCGTGAGTATTATCGCGAGCATTACTATGAAGGAGTGCGGATTCTACCTGGATCCATTAATATTTTAGAGAAATTGAAGAAATTAGGATATAAATTAGCCCTCTTAACTTCAAAGAAAACAGAATATGCAATAAAATTGTTGGAACATATTAATTTGAAAAATTATTTTGAATTTATTCAAGGAGAACAACCAAATCTCCCCCCAAAACCTAACCCCGCTTCGATCCACTTGATTTTAACAAAATTTCAAGGTATTAAAAAAGCTTTTATGATTGGTGATCATCTCGTAGATTGTTTGGCTGCGAAAAAGGCAGGGATTAACTTTATTGGGGTCTTAACTGGAATTATTTCAGAGCGGGAACTCCGCCAATGTGCTGGAGAAGCTGGTATAATTCTCAAAAGTATTGCGGATCTCGATCCATTCAACCATCTCCTTTAATATAGAATTTCTGTTTCTCAAATAGTAATTGAGATTCTGGATTCCTATGGAGATCTTTTAATCTTTTTACAACTTTAGCTTCAAAACTTTTAATTAGATTTATGATTTACACGAGGTTATGGACTTAGATCGGTTAATAAATCCCAAAGTTTGCGCAATAATTGGTGTTTCGAATAATCCGCAGAGGGGATCTTATCGCTTCCTACAAGGTTGGATTGCAAATAAATATCGGGGTGAAATTTACCCCATAAATCCAAAATACTCAGAGATTCAAGGGATTAAAACGTATCCGGATATCCGAGATGTTCCTAATGATGTGGAAATTGATTACGTGCTAATTGCTGTTCCCGCCGAGAAAGTCCCTGCTGAAATTAAGAAATGCGTTGAACGAGGCGTAAAATTTGCAGTTATTTTTAGTTCGGGGTTTAGCGAAATTGGGAAAAAACATTTAGAAAAGGAAATTCTAGAGATTGCTCAAGGAAAGCTCCGAATTTTAGGTCCTAATTGTATAGGCGTGTATTCAACAGAAGTGCATTTAGGTTATTTTAAAGATCAACCAATTGTTGCTGAAGGAAATGTATCCTTTATTTCTCAAAGTGGGGGAATTACTCGAAAATTCATTTGGACTAGTTATCGAGGATTTCCTGTGCGCGCTACGGTTTCGACAGGCAACACGATTGATATCTCAATTAGTGAACTGCTTGAATACTTCGCGAATGATTCTAAAACACAAATTATCGGCGCGTATCTTGAATCTATTAAAGAAGGAAGGGTCTTTTTCACTACTTTGAAAACCATAACGCCGAAAAAACCTGTTGTTATTTTAAAGACTGGACGTACATCGAAGGGTAAAATCGCAGCTCAAAGTCATACAGGTGCAATTGCAGGCTCTTATGCAATTTTTTCCTCAATGGTCAAACAGGCTGGAGGGATTATTGTGAAAACACTTGAAGAACTCACAGATGTAATTCTTGGTCTCCAATATTTGAAAAATTCGCTACCTCTTGGAAATAGAATTTGTATTATAAATACTGGGGGCGGAATTGCTGTAGAAATAACCGATTTGTGTGAGTCGCTCGGTTTTAATGTTGCTAATTTGGAAGATTCTACTCAGTCCAATTTGCAAGAATTATTACCTGCTATTAACGTCATAACGAAAAATCCAATAGATCTCGGAGGCTTTGGATTCAATCCTGAAATCTTCGGCCAAGTCGTGAAATATATTTCTCAAGATCCGAATGTTGATATCCTTCTAGTTGTCCATGAAGTTGAACGATTCCAAGATCTTAATGACCGTTTTCAAGTTTCTGATATAGGCGAAATCTATGCAACAGAAATGCAAAAATCTCGAAATCCAAAGAAACCAATAATTTCAATTCTCCCTCGCTCTTGGGAAACCGTAGATCATTTTATAACTTACCAGAATTACCGAAATGACCTGCTTTCTGTAGGGATTCCCAGCTATCCCACGGCTCTTCGAGCCCTTAAAATGCTCAAGAAACTCATCCAGTATAGAAAATTCTTGAAATACACAGAAAAATTTCAATAACCCTCTGAAAATACTACTAAAT
>SUPS01000312.1 GCA_005191415.1 Candidatus Helarchaeota ASGARD archaeon Hel_GB_A | reverse complement strand
TAAGAATAGTTCAGTCGATTTTCTTATTTTATGAGATAAAAAGAAAGCTGCTTGAATACTCATGATGATTTCATAAATTTCAGGAGGAAATCCTATTTTAAAATATTCTTTTTTAATTTCAAAACATTTTTCGTATAAAATGTATATCTGTATTTTAAGAACCAAGGAAAATCCCTATGATACTTTATAATCTCTCTCTTCTCAAAAGTACTTCGCGTTGAAATTTAATTTCTTTTTTATATGTTTGAGCATAATTCATTAACTTCCCAGATATTGTTGGCCACCGACCAATAATATTAATTCCACCGAAAATATGTAATTCTCCGAGCTCTTTATCTATGTAGTCAAATAAATTTTTTGGGAGAAGTTCCGATTTATTTTTAAAATTATTTAAAATGCTATTTAAGGCTTTTTTAGTTTCTTTTTTCAAAGCAAGCGGACACAGAACACATTTTTCTAATCGATTTTTTATCAAACTGAAATTTACTAATTCAAGGAGATAACGTAAATTTTCTTCTCTATCAATTCGCAATGTTCGTGCGAAAAAAGATCCTCTACATAAATAACTAGGTAAAATACAAAAAGTTCGGACTAAATAGACAGGATGCAAGTTGAATGGTGGATCATAAGCTAATCGATAATAAACTTGCTTTCCTTCCCTTTTTTTTGTTAAAATTCCTTGTTTTTCCAATTGATTCAGATAAGTACTTATTGTACTTCTAGATACTTTCTGAAAAAATTTTTCATATTCATCTTCTAATATTTCTGTGGTTATATCATCTCTCTTAATTGTATGAAACCAAAGAAAGATTCCCAAAAGATGATTTTCGCGCAATCTTCCTAACATAACATTTTTATCTGATATTTCGTATGTTGCCTTCCAAATAGGGCGGAGTAATGGCTCCCTATTCTCTACATACTCCCGAATCGCCTGAAAGTCGCAGAAACCTAAAACAGACGTCGTGTCCATCTTTATTACCTATATCATACATTGCCTATTCCCAATCGGCGTCGTGGTTAATAATCTATAACAACCATTTAAAAATTTATTAAAAACTATTCGATATGGAATAAGGTAATTCTATTAATAAAATTAAAAATGAACAGATATAAAATAATGGTGTCATAGATGGTTCGAGTAGTCGGAATTGATCCAGGAACTGATTCATGGGGGGTTGTGGGACTTGAAGATGAAAAAATCATATTGGACACATCAATTCCCACGAAAAGAGTTATTGAAAAACCATCTCTTATAATAGAGATTCTTCGTTCCCTCCAAAAGATTGATTTAATTGTAGCTCCAAGTGGGTTTGGTGTTCCCTATACTCCAATTCAGGCGTTGACTGAAAAAGATTTATTTTATTTGACGATAAAAAAGAGGCTTTCATCTAAAATTACAGGGTTAGGTGAGATAGCGCGACTTCTCAAGGAAGAAGGATTCAAAGGATATTTTATTCCAAGCGTAAAATTGCTTTCTACTGTTCCAACGCATCGAAAAATAAATAAAATTGATATGGGTACTGCAGATAAGGTTTGCAGTGCCGTTTTAGGCGTTTATGATCAATCTTCTCGATTAAATTGCAAATATTCAGATGTATCATTTATTTTAGTGGAGTTAGGAACTGGATTTACTGCAGTTATAGGTGTTGAAAATGGACAAATTGTTGATGGAATTGGAGGGAGCTTAGGTTGTGCTGGATTCTTAGCATGTGGATGTATTGATGCCGAACTCGCCTATCTTTTAGAAAATATCTATAAAAGGACAATCTATAGTGGTGGTGCTGCCTATGTTGCAGGATATAGAGATTTAAGCCCTGAAGAATTTATTATTTTAGCGAATACAGATAAAACATTTAAGATTGCTTACGAATTTCTTCTTGAAGGCATTCTCAAAGATATAAATGCTATGCGGGTTTCTGTTAAAGCTCCTAAAGAAATTCTCTTATCAGGCCGATTAGCAAAAATTGATAAATTCTATGAAACTTTAAAGACAAGACTATCAGATATTGCTCCCGTTCATAGAATAAATGGTCTTCCAACGGTTCATATTGCGAAAGAGGCTGCACAAGGTGCTGCAATCATCGCAAATGGATTAGCAGATGGAAAATTCAAACCCTTAATAGAAACTATGAAACTTTTAGAGGCCAAAGGCACTGTTCTTGATTATATTTATTTTCAAGGTATCGAAAAATATAAAAAATCATAATAAAGTTAAATTATAACAATTCATTCAGATAAAGGTACCTCCCTTTGCTCCCTTTCTTCAGCTTTCTCCTCTGATTCTTCTTCTTCCAGAGGAACTGGCTTGGGTTGGACCATAGTTCCAATTGGTGCCGTTGGTAATTGTTTAATTAATTCCTGGAGCCGCAATTCTATATTTTCGTCCACTTCTGGCTCTGGTTCCATAACTTTCATAATTGCCTCTTTTTTACTTTCGTGGATCCGTCTTATCATCATATTTTTTATATCTGGATCGTTTTTAATCGTATAAACGTCAAGATTCAGGATGAAATCAATGACCTTGTCGCAATAATCTCTTAGGAATTCTTCATCTTCAAGGGAATTAATTTTTACATTAGAAATTCCCTTAGTAATCACATCAAAGTCATCAATCCATCGTTTATCCCAATTGATGGATGCTAAATCCTCGATTGGAAAGAGTCGCTTTTTTATTCGCCATTCTTTCATCTTCTTCTCTTTTTCTTGTTCTTGCTTCAACCTTTCTTGTTCTGCTAATTTAGCCAATTTCTCTTTTTCTTCTCTGATTTTTTGTTCTAGCTCCTCTTTTCGTTTCTTTAAAAACTCTTCTCTTTTCTTTTCTCTAATCTCCTTCTCAAGAGCAATTTTTTGGTCAATGATTTCAGATAATTTATTAATGATCTTTGGTGGAGTTTTCACTTTAAATGAACCTGTAAGAGAATCTAAAGTACTTAAAAAGTCATCTTTTTTCCAAGCTGTTTTAGTTTTGATTACTAATCGCCCCTTATATGTAGGTGAGGGACTAATTTCTATATACACCCGCCCTCCATATTTGATAGTCCCTCCATATAGCAATAAATTCTTCTCAATATTAAAAAGTTCACTTCTTAACATGGGATGGGCGAAATATCTCTTTATATCAATTGTTTTATATTTATCGGAGCCTAGATTCATTATCGAGCCCATATATTTAAAATGCTCAATAACTTTAAATAGATAAGCTACCGCATGTTCAACTGCCTTTTTAGGTGTGATATAATCGATTACTATACTTTTATTATTAAATTGGATTTCAATTCGATTATATTTCACTTTTTTCGATAATAATTTCTCTAATTCACTCTCAAGATTAGATTTTACCATGAATTAGTTACCTTCATCACATATATGTTCTTTTTCCGTTCTGTTCATTTTTCTTCTTTATTTTTTTCAATTCGTAACTTAATCAGATAAGACCTTCATTATTTTTAATTCTCAGCTGTACTAAAATTATTCTCAGCTATACTAAATTAAACTCAGCCTTAAATATAAGTGATTTTTCTCACATACATAACACAGATA
>SUPS01000067.1:15104-17019 GCA_005191415.1 Candidatus Helarchaeota ASGARD archaeon Hel_GB_A | reverse complement strand
TTTTTTGATAAGGAATAATCTCTTCCATCTTTTCTTGAAATTAAATCCTAAATGGTATTGAATGGACTTCTATTCAAATGATGTTTGATTAGTTTTTTGTAGGTAATGAGAGTATTGCCACATCAAGCTCATAATTTTAGGCGCTACTTCAGGTAGAAAGAGAGGAATGCCATGAGACTGAATGAATTCAATGAGGGAATCAGTTCGGGAGAGGAATAGATTGGTGAATAATACAGGAATTTTTGCTTTGCGAGTAGTTCGTATTAATGATTTGAACATATCAGTCATGACAACATGGGATCCCTCAAATAATTTCATATCAATGAGGTCTTTAATAGAATTTAAGGCGGGATTATTTATTTGTATAATATTTTTAAACCATTTCTCCATTGAAAAAAGACCGTAAAAAATGAGGGAATCGACTTCGCCTGATTTAACCAGAAGTTTAGGAATTTTCACATAAAAATTATCCCAAGTCATATCGAAGGTGATATCAATTGGGTTTTTAGTCGAAGCTGTAAAGGGTAAAATATCTTTTAATTTGTTTTGAAGTGAATCAGAGAGGAGAGGAACTTTCAGACCATATTTTTCACAGAGATCGGCTATAGTAGTGCCAGGACCTCCCCCTACAGTCACAACTCCTACG
Organism: Candidatus Helarchaeota ASGARD archaeon Hel_GB_A; assembly: GCA_005191415.1. Lineage (GTDB taxonomy): Archaea > Asgardarchaeota > Lokiarchaeia > Helarchaeales > HEL-GB-A > HEL-GB-A. Next base: position 16,373 of record SUPS01000067.1, on the reverse strand, counting down.
CGAGGACCAGCAGGTAATGGTTGGGATGTCACGGCGTGGAGGAAGTTGAGCATTTCGGAAGGACTATCTGTTACTAATACGCCTGCTTGTTTCAGAATGGGATTCATTATAGTGGCAGGCGTCGAGATTGCCGCAGTATGAGATTGTGCTGCACGCATCCCAGCTTCCCCTTGTCCAATTGGCGCGGCAATGATAGGTTTTTTACGAGATACGCGCTTTGCAACTTCAAAGAACTTTTTGGCACGCCGTAACCCCTCAATATAGAGCCCTATTGCTTTGATATCCGGATCCTCTTCGAACGCTTCAAGGAAATCAACCATATCGGTATTGACTTCGTTCCCAACAGATGCGATCTTAGAAATTCCAAGCCTAAGTTTCTCATCAATTGTAAATAAAATATGACATGCCCAGGAACCTGAATGAGATATTATACCTGCGCCACCTTTAGGAGGAGGAAGAGGAACAGGAGTGCAATTCAAATTGATATCAGTAGAGACAACTCCGATGCAGTTAGGTCCCATAATGTGAATATTATATTTTTCTGCGGTTTCCTTCAATAACCTCCGTCCATTTACGTTCCCGATTTCAGAAAAGCCCGCGGTTACGCATATTACATGGTGAATTCCTTTTTTACCACAATCTTCGAGAATCTGAGGGACAACTCGTGTAGGGGCAACAATTAAGACCAAATCAATAGGATCTGGAACATCTACCACAGATCTATAAGTTTTAAAACCTAATACAGTTGATTCACGTGGATGAATCAAATAGATTTTACCATTATAACCACTAGAGAGGAGATTAAAAAGATGCATGTTCGCAAATTTAAAAGGCGTGTTGCTTGCCCCATAAATAGCAATAGATTTAGGATAGAAAAATGCTCTTAATTCCTCATACTTATTCGGCATAGCATTATTACTCCTGGTGATAGTTATGTCCATTAAAATACGACCAAAGTAACTATTATAAAGACTTCCTATATTTTATGAAAATCTTCGATTAAGAAGAAATTAGCTCGTAGTTGCATTTTTTTCAATAAAAACGGAAAAAAAATTTTCTGAAGAAAATTATTTGAGCAATGCTGAATTCAAAGCTAAATTTAATACAAGGACAGAATTATTTGATGAAAAAAAGAAATTTTCGCTGGAAGATTTAAAGAAATTAGTTTTAAAAGAATAGATAGCTATTTTTCTTTTACCTCCTTTTTATTTCTATTAATTCTTTGGTAAATCATTTAATAGATTTTTTTCGAATGAAGTTTGAAGAATA
>SUPS01000067.1:0-15094 GCA_005191415.1 Candidatus Helarchaeota ASGARD archaeon Hel_GB_A | reverse complement strand
CTAGTCCCAAAATTAACATAGAGATTATAGTAGGAATATGGATGATGGACAGCAAAGATCAAAATGTAATAGACGAATCGGCAAAACTTACAGCATATATCCAAAAGTTAGCTCCTAAATCAGATATTGTGAAATTTACGCATGTCTGTGGGACTCATGAGCAGGTATTAAGTCAATATGGCATCCGATCATTACTTCCTAAAACGGTTCAGCTGATTGCGGGGCCAGGTTGCCCAGTATGTGTGGTTCCAGCGCAGGATATTGATGAAGCTATTGAATTGGCATTTAAAGAAGATGTGATTTTAACTACCTTCGGAGATATGTCAAAAGTACCTGCAAGTCGGATGTCACTATTTGAATCAAGAACAGAAGGTGCAGATGTACGGATTGTATATAGTCCATTGGATGCCATTGAGCTAGCTAAACAAAATCCACAGAAAGAGGTTGTTTTTTTTGCAGTCGGATTTGAAACTACAGTAGCTCCGATTGCAGCAGAGTTACTTCGATCCCCCCCTGACAACTTCAGCATTCTCTGTTCGCATCGGTTGATCCCACCCGCAATGGATCTTTTAATGGGTATTGGGGAACTCCAAATTGACGGTTTCATCTGCCCTGGGCACGTTGCCACCATTATTGGAGTTAAACCATTTGAATTGATAACCCATGCCTACAGAATCCCAACAGTCGTTAGTGGATTCGAACCTACGGATATCTTAATGTCAATTGCCATTTTACTAAAACAAATTAAAGAACAAACACCAAAAGCGGTCAATCAATATTCGCGATTCGTGAAGTATGAGGGAAATTTAAAAGCTCAACAAATGATGGCGCGAGTGTTTGAACCATATAATGCGCATTGGCGGGGAATCGGGCGAGTTCGGGATGGAGGGTATGAAGTAAAAGATGAATTTGAGCATCTTAACGCCCGAAAGAAATTTAATCTTAAACCAAAGAAAGGAATTGATATTAAACCAGGTTGTATTTGCCATTTAATTGTTATTGGGAAAGAAACTCCTGATCGATGCAAACTTTTTGGAAAGGAATGCACGCCAAATCATCCTTATGGCCCCTGTATGGTCTCTCGTGAAGGCACATGTAATATCTGGCATAAATACGGGAAAATAGATATTTTCCAAGAAGACTAGAGGATTTGAATGAGAGGAATTCTGCACGTAACAGGGATTGTCCAAGGCGTTGGATTTAGACCTTTTATTTATCGTCTCGCGAAGCAATACCATTTGACAGGTTATGTCTTGAACATGGGGAATTTTGGGGTGAAAATTGAAATAGAGGGTGAAGAAAATCGCCTTAAGGCTTTTGTAAACGATATTTGGGAGAAACATCCTCAAATAGCAAGAATTGATAAAATAGAAGAGAAATGGGAAGATAATCCTCCAAAATATTCTGATTTTCAAATTATGAAGAGTGTTAAACGACCAGGAGATTTGATTGTTCTCCCACCAGATATTGCAATTTGTGATGAATGTCTCTCAGATTTTAATAATCCTGTAAAATATCCAGAACGATATTATCATTATCCATTTATTGCATGTTCAGTTTGTGGCCCCCGATACACTACTGTTGTAGATTTACCCTATGATCGGCCACTCACTACCATGAATAAATTCCCTTTTTGCAAAGATTGTGCTCAAGAATATCAAAATCCCTCCGATCGACGTTATCATGCTCAGACATTCGCCTGCAAAATCTGTGGTCCAAAATTCACACTCCATGAAAAAACAGGAGAATTAGTGGAATTAGAAGATCCGTTTTTGGAAAGTATTAAATTATTGAAAGAAGGAAAGATTCTGGCACTAATGGGAATTGGGGGTGTCCATTTAGTATGTACGCCAGAAGATGATGTAGTTTTTGAGTTGCGAAAACGTAAAAGAAAGAGAAAGTATAAGCCATTTGCTGTAATGGCTCCGTCTATCGAGGCTGTTCGTACTTTTGCCATAATCACACCACTTGAAGAAAAACTTCTCACATCCTTCCGCCGTCCTATTGTGTTACTGCAACAAAATGAAGACTACTACTTATCAAAAGAAATAGCACCAGGGCTATCAAATATTGGGGTATTTCTACCATATTCTGGAATTCATTATCTTCTGTTTCAGAATGATGAATTTCCTGCGTTAATAATGACGAGTGGAAATATCTCGAATCTGCCTATGGCTATTGATCGGGAACGTGTAGTCCAAGAGTTGAATACCCTAGCTGACTTCTTTTTGTTGCATAATCGCCCAATTTATCAACGTTGTGATGATTCAGTTGTTCGTTTAATTGGAGATAAACCCGCGATTATCCGTCGTTCGAGAGGATATGTCCCTGAACACATAGATATTCCTTTCGATACGAAACAATATCAAGTTATTGCATTTGGACCAGAACTCCATGTGACGGGAGCAGTTCTAAAAAAAGCTAGATGCTACCCTACTCAACATATTGGTGACGTAACCAGCTTAGAACTCTTAGATTTTCTCGAGGGCTCTGTATCGCATCTCATGGAATTATTGCGTATTGAAAAACCTGACGCTGTTGTTTGTGATAAAAATCCTGTTTTCCTATCAACCCAGCTAGCTCAACGAAAGGCACAAGAATTTGATTGTGAATTATTTCAGATTCAACATCATCATGCCCATTTACTAGGCTTAATGGCAGAATATAGGCTTAGTCTAGAGGATGAGATAATCGGTATTGCACTTGATGGAGTAGGTTATGGAAAAGAGGGAGAAGTCTGGGGTGGTGAAATTTTTTTGGCGAGCTATGACGAATTTAAATCATTAGCCCAACTTCAGCTTCAACCTATGCCAGGGGGCGATCGTTGTGTCTATTATCCTGTGAGAATGTTAGCTGCAATGTTATCAAGTGAAATCTCACTTGGTGAATTGGAAAATCTCATTAGAAATAGTTATTTAGATGGATTACCTTATCGTGATAACGAATTGAAAGTACTCCTTAATCAATTGCAAAAGAAAAAAAATCTTTTTTATACTTCGGGGATGGGGCGGGTCTTAGATGCACTTTCCGCCTTATTACACATTTGTTTTGAAAGGACGTATGAAGGCGAACCAGCAATTCGACTTGAGCACTTTGCTATGCGAGGCAACAAAAAAGCCCTTGACTTTAAAATACCAAATTCTTCTGCGCATAAAATATGTATTAATACCTCAGAATTAATCCTCCAAGCATTAGCCTATCTGAAAGAAGGAAAAAATCCATATGATATTGCCGCTTCAGCACAATACGCCTTAGCAACAAAAATTGCAGAAGTTGCAATCGAATTGGCAACTGAATATGGCATAAATCAAGTAGGCTTAAGTGGTGGTGTCGCCTATAATCAAACAATCACTCTCACAATAAAACAAAAAGTTGAAATGGCAAAAAAACAATTTTTACAGCCTTATAAAGTCCCTCCAGGCGATGCAGGGATAAGTATCGGGCAATGTATTTTCGGAACGGTACAGTTTACAAAAAATATTTAAAATCTCCCAATAGATGGGATCTCAATCTTAATTTACATTGTCATTGCCATTATTATCTTTGCGATAATAGAGTCTAGGGTTTATTTGAGCCCACCTGGAGAGCATCCAAATCAGAGCGATTAATCCTAAAATGGTAAAAATCCAATTGAATCCGGGAATTGGTGGTGGGGCAGAGACATTCGGTCCGATGAATTGTCCCAAAGCGGGCTCTCTTAAGGTATGAATCCCGTCACTTGCCTTAAAATGATAGTCATGAGTTCCTGAGGATAATTGAGTGGTGTAGAAATAGAGGCACCCATCTGTATAGTCATTATCGGTAGAATTCTGTTTTGTCATATCATATGCAGTGCCATCAATTACAACCTGTATATAAGTCGGCGCTAAGTTATCAATATTTACGTAAGTCACTGAAAATGTGAAACTTGTGGTGGTATTGCCAGTTTCCGGGGTAACTTTGCCATCTAGTAAAGCGTAACCATAGAAGATATCGTTATTTCGTATGATATTAAAATAGCAGTTAGATTGCTCTTGTATTGCGAGGGAATTAAACCAAAGCGTGTTCCATTCAATTCGGTGTATCTAAAGATACACCATCATGGTTATCATGGAGATAATTATAGGAGATATTATGTAATTGTCCAGAGTAAGCTTTAATACCGCTCCAGCCACAACTATAAACACGATTATTAATCACATCGAACTTATCAACAAAATAGAGGTAAATACCAATTTGTGAGATACCATAAATTGTATTATTCAAAAGAGTGCAATTGTATGAGGAAGTGCGAACGCTAATACCATAGTTGCATGAATAGACGGTATTATTCATAATTAAAGCATTTGTGACATTATCTAGGGTAATACCTTCTTCACCATTCGTTGCGGTGCAATTTCGGAGGATAAAATATGCATTAGTATTCTCAATGTAAATACAAAAATTTGAAGATCCGCCCTCATTGATGACTAAGTCTTCAATAATATACGGGTCATCGTATGTGCCATTTCCGCTAGAGGCGGCAGCCTGCAGTTGCGCATTTCCGTTAATATTGAAAACTTTAATACATGTTTTAATTCTTACGTTTGATAGAGATTCTACTTTCAAATAATTATCTGAAAGCAAGAATAATCCGAGGATCCCACTTAAAAATATAATGTAACATAACAGTGACGTTTTTTTCATTCAGATCTCCTTCATTTCCCGTTTTATACGTGAAAATAGGTTAATCGGCTCTATTTTCTATTAGATCATTAGTTATTAAAAAATTATTTATCATATTATTTTCCAAATTAAATAACAATAAAAGTTATCATTTTCTAATTCTAAATAGCGATATAAGCTTTTGGAAAGGGCAGAATGAGAAGCAGATATTCATTGTTAATTCTTCTATGCATGTATTTTGGGGGAATTATGGGATCTATCTTTTTTGGAGCAAAGTTCCAACCTTATGGGGAATTCAGAAGCGGTATATCTAATTTTAAAAATAAAATAACTAAAAGTGATAGACCTGAATATATTTATGATTATTTAGGAAAATTTAGTTTTGATAATGAAGCAATTGGTGCCAATCCATTCAATTGGGAAGTAACCAAGACGAATCGTAGTTACCTTGAAGTTCAAAGCTTAAAAGGAACGCATAGTAAAGTCGTGTATTTTGGAATAGATAACGGGATGTATGGCGATTATTGTGTCATGGTGAATAATTTAACTACACCTCAAACATCGGGAAGCCTAGAGTTCTGGGCATATGTCCATGAAATTCCCAAATGGTCAGGGGGAAGTGACCCCCCAGCTTTTCATATTAGTGGAGTGGGTTCTTTTACTCCTATTACGGGACTAGGTTTTCTTTTCGCGTTCCATGAGGAAGGAAATAAGATTCGGTATGGAGTTGGTCATAGTCCGACATGGTATGACACAGGAGCGACATGGACAATTGACAGATGGCAACATTACAGGATTGTTTTTAATTGTTCTACAAGTACTTACGAGTTATATCAGGATGGGAAACTAATAGGCGGAAATTTGCCTTTTAGGTATGCCCAATCGTCAATTATTGCGATTCAATTCGGTTATGGGTGGACTATGGGTAGTAACATGGATGGGAAAGTTTGGATTGATGCAATAGACTATTCTTGGGCACCAGGATATTATTTAAACCGAAATATGGACTATATTGCTTGGAAAACAAGTACTAAAATAATCTCTACGGAAAGTACAGCAAATTCTTATGATCCAGAAATTGCAATAGATAATTTAGGTAATATTCATATTGTATGGTCTGATTGGACCGATTATATCGGGGTAGACACGGATTCAAATATCTTTTATAAGTGCTGGAATATCACATCTAAATCTTGGACTAAGACGGAGGTAATTTCCCTGGAAAGTAATCAAAATTCATATGAACCATCTATATCTGTTGATAAGTCGGGAAATGTCCACATCGTATGGTTTGAATGTACAAATCAATATGGGGTATTCACTGATTTTAAGATTTGTTATAGGCGCTGGAACAAAACAAAGAATTTTTGGACACCCATGGAGATAATTTCTACAGAAAGTATAAATTCTTCAAGGGGACCTACCATTGCAGTGGATAATACAGGACAAGTTCATATTGCCTGGTACGATTCGACAGATTACAATGGTTCAGGGCTAGATTATGATATTTTCTACAAGCGATATGACCCAAATACGGGCAATTGGACCCTCACAGAAGTCATTTCCACGGAAAGTACATGTTCATCATTCCATCCTACTATGGCAGTAGATAATGCAGGGCAAGTCCATATTGCTTGGTACGATTGGACAGATTATAATGGGGCAGGAACCGATTATGATATTTTTTACAAATACAGAAACATAATTAACGGAACATGGACCTTAACGCAAGTCATTTCCACAGAAAGTACGGGGTCATCTCTGTATCCATCAATTGCAGCATATAAAGCGGCACATGTCCATATCGTTTGGCACGATACCACCAATTTTAATGGTGCAGGTACAGATAGTGACATTTTTTATAAAATAGCCCTTGAAACACACGATATTTCATCGACCTCGAATGGCAACATTTTAATATTTTTAGTAGCAAGCATTTTAGGAATTGTAGGAAGTATTGGCATTTCATTCGCGGTATATTGGAGGTACCGAACACCAGCACCCACAGCACCCACACCAGAACCAAGACCCATTCGAAATATTCAAAATCAAGTTCAGGAAATGACAAGAACTGTCCCACAAACACGGCTATGTATTTGTCCATTTTGTGGAACTAAATGTGAGAAGGCAGATATATTTTGTAAGAGATGTGGCGCCGCCCTTTAACAAACGCGCGGGATAGGCTCTCCATAAGGCACGTCTATGATACGATGTCCGCCAACCTTGGTTTTCAGGATAACCATCCCTGGGCGGTCAGATTTAACAGTGCCGATTATGGCAGCATCATGCCCATATTTCGTCTTTTTCACGGCTTGGAGGACTCGATCCGCATCTTCTCCAACAACACCAATCAAGGCTTTCCCTTCACAGGTCACCTCGAAAGGATCAATGCCGAGCATTTCACTCGCGGCTTTAACAGGTTCTTTTATGGGGATTTTATTCTCCTCAAGCCAAATACTCACGTTGGATTTTTTAGCAAATTCATTCAAGGCAGCTGCTATACCCCCTCGTGTAGGGTCCTTCATTGCCGTAATACGACCTGCGGCAAGAGCGGCTTCAATAGGCTCTACCAATGGCGCCGTATCTGATTCAAGCGCTGTTTCGAATTCAATGCCTTCTCTATGTGCCATGATTGCAATGCCATGGTCCCCCACAGAGCCCGTTATGATAATTTTATCGCCTGGTTTTAGCCCCGAATCTAAGATTAGTTTATTTCGCTTTACCATACCGATTCCAAAAGTAGAGATAAGGATTTGATCAATATTTCCTTTTGGTACTACTTTAAAATCGCCTGCAATAATGGCAATGCGGGCTTCTTTGGCGGTTTCATTCATAGATTCCAGAATTTGTCTTAATTTCGTAGTTTCGAATCCTTCTTCGACGACAATGGTATCAGCAATTGCTAAGGGCTTTGCGCCCATCATTAGAATATCATTTACGGTGCCAGATATTGCAAGCTTTCCAATGTTCCCACCTGGATAGAAGATGGGTTGGACCGCATGCGCATCACCCGCGAATACAATTTCGTAATCCTGTAAAGGGATAGTTCCCCCATCGTCTAGTTCTTTTAGCCCTATACCCTTAGATACGTTCTTTTCTGTAATTACATTTGAGATTAAGGTGATAATTTCCTCCATCACGCTTCCGCCTGCACCATGGGCTAAGGAGATGCGTTCCGGCGTTCGCTTCTTTTCATTTGCCAACTAATTCACGCTCAATCTTTATAATCCTAGAAATATAAAAAATTTTTACCTAATTTTCCATTTAAGTTGGAAAAAGAATAATAAAGGTAAATTATTTTTGGTATTTCCTTAAGAAAACAATCTAAAATTGTTTAGTCAAAAACATGGAATTAAGGGGAATTTGAATGATATTAGAGAAAATCAAAGTTTTTTATGATAGAGAAAGTCCATGGGTGCGCCCTGGGCGAGTATGGCTGAAATGGTACCCTAAAGAAGTCCCTCGGAGAATTGAATACCCGATAATGCCGATTTACGAAGTTTTAGATGATATTGCAGAGGAGTTTCCCAATAATGTGGCAATTAATTTTGTACCCAAAGAAAAAAAATATACTTATAAAGAATTTTGTGAAGCATCAAACAAAATCGCAAATGAATTACATGAAATGGGTCTAAGAAGAGGTGATGCGGTTGCCATTATGACGGGGAATGTACCTGAATATTTTTTTAGTCAATTTGGGATTCTCAGAACGGGGGCAGGGGTCATTCCGATTAACCCTTTATTGAGAACCAAAGAAGTGAACCATATCATTCAGGATTCTCAAATAATTAAGGCGATAATAATCCAAGATAATCTATATAAGATTGTAAAAGATGCCATTTCCTTGATTGATAATGTCATTGTAATTGGAGAGCCCATGGAGAATTCTATTTCATTCCGTGAAATCCTTCATCGCCAATCAAAAAGGCTCCACTTCGAAAAACCGGAAATACGTCCCAAAGAAGATTTAGCGGCATTGCTTTACACGGGAGGCACTACTGGGTTGCCTAAAGGAGTTTTTTTGACACATTACAATGCTTTAACGAATATCTTACAAGCTTTTTATCTTAGAGAAAGTGAAGAAATATTGCATCAGAAAAGAGGCAAAAGTACATATGTGCAGATTCTTCCAGTATGCCATTCTTTTGGTTTTGCAACTTCATTACTGTCCATTTTCGCAGGTTCGATGATCTTGTTATATGACCGTTTTGATCCAGGCGCGGTTTTAGAAGCTATTGAATCACATAAGGTTGAATATTTCGCAGGCGTAGTTACTATGTATAAAATGTTTTTGGCGCATCCTGATTTTGGGAAATATGATTTATCGTCTATAAAAGTGCTTTTAGCGGGAGCCGGGCCTTTACCTTTCGAAATTGCGAAAAAAATCCAAGAAAAAACGGGATTGATTGCAGTTCAAGGATATGGATTAACCGAATGCGTTGCAGTTGCGTGCCTCCAACCGCCTTGGTTCCCGCCTAATCCAAAATCGGTCGGGATCCCGATAATAGATACCGATGTAAAAATCGTTGATCCTGAAACTTTAACCGAATTAGAGCCTGATATGCAAGGCGAGATTTTAATTCGGGGACCACAAGTTATGAAGGAATATTTCAATAATCCAGAGGCAACTGATCGTGTTCTAATAAAAGATGGTGAAGGAAATACTTGGCTTAGGACAGGAGATATTGGTAAGATGGATAGAGATGGGTTATTTTACATTGTTGGGCGAACTAAAGAAATGATCAAGTATAAAGGCTATCGTATTCTTCCACGAGAAGTAGAAGAGACGCTCTACGAACATCCCGCTGTACTAGAATGCGCCGTTATAGGGGTCCCTGATGAACTTACAGGCGAAAATATCATGGCGTATATCGTTCTACGTAAAGAATATAGGGGCGGTAAAATTAGTGAGGATGAAATTATTAACTGGGCAAAAGAAAGAATGGCTGCGTATAAATATCCACGAATTATTAAATTTGTCCGTCTAATTCCGAAAACACCGATCGGAAAAATAGATCGACAGGAATTAAAGCGGAAAATAAGTCGATCTAGAAAAATATAGTTGGAATTTGAAAATAATTCCAATTATTAAATATCATCAAGACTTTCCGCTAGTTCTTGGAATAACTTTAACCGTTCTTCAGCTTCTTCTTCATTTAAGACTTCAATTGCATATCCCGCATGAACTATAACATAATCATTTTCAGTAACATTTTCCAATAAACTAATTCCCACCCGCCTAGTTACGCCTCCGAAATCTACTTTGGCATAATCTCCTTCAACTTTAATGATTTTCCCGGGAATAGCAAGACACATAGCTCTGACCCAATTTTTTTTTATTGGTAGACCTTTACACTACTTTAATAGAAAATTAGTATATTACATTTACGCCTCTCTTTCTCAGGTGATTTAGAATCTCCTTGGCATCCGAACCTAGCGGATTGTTCTCTATCTCTAAGGAATTGAGACTAGATAGATTCAATAAAGACTTCGAGAGAGTTGTTAACTGATTATCACTCAAAGATAGCTAATCGAGGGCTTTCAGGTTGCCAAAGGACTCTGGGAGAGTCGTTAACTGATTATCACGCAAAGATAGTTTTTGAAGTGAAATTAGGGCGCCAAAGGATTCCGGGAGTGTTCTTAACTGATTACCCCGCAAAAATAGTTCTTGAAGTGATTTGAGATTGCCAAAGGATTCTGGGAGACTCTTTAACTGATTATAAAAGATCCATAATTTTTGGAGCGATTTTAAATTGCCAAAGGATTCCGGGAGAGTCTTTAACTGATTATCATCTAAATATAGTTCCTGGAGCGATTTGAGGTTGCCAAAGGACTCTGGGAGAGTCGTTATCTGATTACGATAGAGCCATATCTTTTGGAGCGATTTTAAATTGCCAAAGGACTCCGGGAGAGTTGCTAACTGATTTTCACTTAAAGATAGCCATTTGAGGGCTTTCAGGTTGCCAAAGGACACCGGGAGAGTTGCTAACTGATTTTTCCCTAGATTTAGTCTATATAGCGATTTAAGCTTCAGTATGGGCTCCGGGAGAGTCGTTAATTCGCAGTTATATAAACCGAATCCTGTAATTTGTTTATTAACAATTTTTATTGCAAATGTATTCCAGTTTATTTCTTCTACATATGGGATAGGTTTTCCCAGTATTGATTTAAGTTCTTCTATTACCTTAGCTTCTTCGAAACTTACCCCATATTTTTCAGATAAGTTCATAGGCGAGGTAACCAACTCCTTTATTATTCCATCTCTGAGTTCTCAGTAGATGTTAATTCCCAATCATGGAATATGATTTAATAAATGGTTATATTAGTCCCCAACTATGAATTTAAATATTTTGTTCGGGAATTGAATCTCTCGAGAAATTGGCTCTCAAAAGGGGCAATTTTTTGGTCAATTATTGATTTTGTTTTTATCTAGCAATTTTTTTCTAGCAATCGAATATTTTTTCGTCGGAGCACCTCTATTCTCTCATACCACGTGCGGCAATTTTCCAGCGTCCTATAATTTCATCATCTTGAATTACATAAAGAAAATCATAAAGATTGACGGTTGGACAGACATGCGCGGGAATTGCTTCCAATTTATCACCGATATTGAAATCATATTTCGATGGATAAGTACATTGGCAGTGCTCCTCAGTCAATGCCAGTACCTTTATTTTTTTCCCGTATCCTTTAAATCGGGGGTCGCCCATATCGTTACTAATTGATTTTGATCCCATATCTAACGTGAAAATGCCTTTGGCAGGTTTATTATTAATAGTAGTCAGAATGGTGAGTGCAATTTCTAAATCCGGGACAACCGAGTTGATGTGATAGTCATTAAATACATAAGTTCCTGGCTGAATCTCTGTGATTCCTGGATATTTTCCCGTAATCATAAAAGTTCCTGAACCTCCGGCTGAAATAGTTTTGCATTCAATACCATTTTCTTCAAGTAATTGTTTTGTACTGACAGCCATTTCCATACAAGCTTTAGTGCGTTCTTTTTTTTGAGCAAAATCTTTAATGTAAGTCAGATGCCCCTCGTAAGCTTGTAATCCTTCTAATTCAAGATGAGATGCTTGCGAAATTAACTGTGCTAAAGCAAGAGCAGGTTCGCCAGGCTGAACACCGGTCCGATTTAGCCCAACATTTAAATCAATAAGAACTTTCAGAATTTGATCTCTTTTACGTGCTAAATGATTAAGATCTTCGATATTTTTCCGAGAATCCACAGCGACCATTGTCGTGGTATAGCGATTTAAATTCAAAAGCCGATCGATCTTCTCGGGACTAATAACTTCATTGGCAATGAGGATATCCTTAATCCCGCTTGCCGCAAAGATTTCCGCCTCACTTACTTTTGCGACACAGATACCTTGGGCTCCTGCTTGGAGCTGCATATGTGCGATGAGCGGACATTTGTGAGTTTTCACGTGAGGACGGAGCTTTACCTTATTTTCTTTCGCAAATCGCGCCATATATGTAATGTTTCGCTGAAGCGTCTTATAATCTACAATCAATGCGGGAGTAGAGATTTTGTGCATCCAATTCTCATTCATTTTAAACGCCCGAATAAAATCTGTACTTGAAATCATAAAAAAAGATTATTGAATATATGATGACCTTTATTCAGGCGTTTTTTTTCTGTTTATATTCTTCCAACATTCGCTCTAATTGATCTGCCCTCGCTTTCTCCTTATCTGCCCTCGCTTTCTCCTTATCTGCCCTCGCTTTCTCCTTATCTGCCCTCGCTTTCTCCTTATCTGCCCTCGCTTTCTCCTTATCTGCCCTCGCTTTCTCCTTATCTGCCCTCGCTTTCTCTAATTCACTTCTGGTTGGAAAAGGCTTGTTAGTGACCGGATCTAAGAAGACCAAATAATAATTTGGACTACCATCTTCATGTATCAACTCCGATTTCATTAAACTTAATTTAAATGGAACGATTTGGCTTGTGTCAATGATATTTTTTTCAAGAATTCGCCCATCCTCATCATATAATTCGCCTCTAATGGTTATTTCCTTGTATTTCCCTTGTTCATTTAAGATATGGACCCTGAGAAATGGAGGTTTATATAGGGAAATTGAAATATTGTGCGTGCTAAATAGCACATAAATGGGAATTTTAAGCGTTTGACATAAATCCCTTGTATATCCGAGATCTTTTAAGTAGGTACTCTTAGATAGAATATTTATCGCCATTACAGGGACTTTTTTGTCAAATTTCATCGAATCATATGATGAGAGCGTATGCGCTAACTTAAAATTTTTAAAATAAGTTAAATCAAACTGAATATCTATCTTTTCCCCTTCTAAATAAAAGTAATGGTGTAAATCGATAATGACACGATCATTTGGGAAATTAGTGGATAATATATCATAAATTCTATGTATTCCCAGTGAATGGGGTTCACTTTCCCGTCTTCCCAGTCTAGGTGGTTCGTGTATTGGAGTTTCGGGAGGGGCAGCATGGCGGGTGCTCTTAAAAGGTTTGGTCATTGTATTTGTATATCCCGAATTATTCTCAGAAACTTTGTTTCCCATCTTTAGCCCATAAAAAATTTATTTCAACACTTTTTCTCCTATTTATTTTTAATTTTCTTAAATTAAAAATTGTTGGATAAACAAGAATTGAATGATGTGTCGTTTTATTAGAATCGGTCACATTTCTCGATTTGTTTGAGAATTTCTTTCTGTTCATCTTCTAACTGTTTCTTGGATTTTTTGGATTTTGGTTTTTCGGATGAACCTTCACGATTTGGTTGCATCTCTGGGGAGGATGCCTTAGTAATGGCTTGATCGGTCTGTGAAGCTTCTATTTTTTGTTGATTATCGATCTCTTCAATTAATTGAAGTACTTTCTCCTCAGATACATATTGAGAAACGGTTCGAGCGGCTAACTTTTTCCAAGTTTCCAATTCGTTCATAAGAGTTTTATAATCAGTCTCAGAAAGCGAGGATGATGGATAATACTTCAATTTATCTATCCAAAAATTCATGGTTTGAAAAATAGGATCATCCAATTCAAGGATTTTTATCAAACTTGTCTTTAACTATTCGATACTTGTTAAAATAGAAAATATTTGCTCTTTTCCAGAGAGTTTTGATTCGACAATGGTCAATTGTTGTCCGATTTTTTCGCCTACTTTCTCTCGTAAAATTGTAAGCATTTTTTTCCGATTTTTGGGATTAATTGCGACCATATTGTATGTAGGTAAATGAAAAATTTGTTGGATATCCTGTGGAGTAAGCGAGTTTGGTAAATCTTGTTTATTTGCAATTATATAAAAGCTTGTAGATTCTTCTGCGTATTTTTTATTAATCCGATAAAGATCTAGAGTTTTATAGACATTCTCTTTTTGTGAATCAGTTACTAAGAAGACAATATCTGCTTCTTCAAGGATATCTTTCCATGTTGGGCGATATTGTTCTTGACCAGCTATATCCCAAACAGAAACTTGACAATCACCACTGATCATAAGATCGCTGAGCCTAAAACCAATAGTAGGAGTATAATCCAGCGTGATAGGATTGCCATTTATTAAATTACAAGAGTTGTTTTACAAAAAGAGATGTTTTATAAAATTCTAAGAATACACATATTGGATCAAAAAGCCCACAAATAAATTTATATTTATCGAAAGACATACTTTCAATTCGTCTCTGCCCCAATTGGGAAGCAAATGTGAAAAGGGCATTAATAAAACCCGCAACTGCAACTTTATCCTTAGAAAGTAATTTAGCTTGCGGAGTAAATTGTTTCTCAAATAAAAGTAAGCCATTTGAATAGATTATATAAATAGAATGAATCATAGATACGTAATTTCGATAATTTGTATATCGATCAAATCTACTATTGCTAAAAATTTATTTAAAATTTTTTTTATCAATTTTTTAGGTAAATTTTCTTAAAATAGATAATTATTTCTTATGTGTGGCTTTACAGCCGAATTCTTCATGCATTAGGAAACATAATTCACATATTTTATTAACAATGATTTGTGAATCGATAGATTTTGTGGCAATATCTTTTGTTATAGATATTAGTAATTGTTTAACTTTATCATACTTTTGAATTAGTTCAGAGCCAATAGTCCCTCTTTCCCCACGAAGATAATAACTAACAGATGCTTGGGTGATATTCAATAATTTTGCTATTTTACTTTGGCTAATATTATATGTATGGAATAGCTCTTTAACGATAAAAGCTTTAAAAGCTGGTAATACTTCTCTGACTATCGTTTCACATGGGAACTGCAATGGTATTTCAATCCTCTGAATAAGAAAGTGGAATTAAATTGCCAAGTAATTGTAGCAAACTTATTATAACAATGTTATGTTATAAAAATAAACAAGTAACTAGTGCCAGTACCGATCGAAAAAAATGGGTTCTTTAAAAAACATAACTTAGAATTTCAAGCTTTTCATTGTAGTGAAAATTTAGGGATTGCAA
>SUPS01000066.1 GCA_005191415.1 Candidatus Helarchaeota ASGARD archaeon Hel_GB_A | reverse complement strand
AATGTCTTACCCAATTCCTTTTGTTATGAAATTTTATGAAAATCTAGTTCAACATTAATTAATTTAGAGATTAAAAATATTTTTTACCGTTAATAAAAAGAGCCAAAAATGTAATATGAAAAAAGAATAAAGAAAGATAAACCATATAACATAATAGATAAACTTTTCTAAAAATTACTTTACCTTCAGATAGATTCAATAAATCTGATACAATATAGGCAATTAATTGTTCATATTTTTAACGCTTAAATGAGAAAAATAAAATTTTATAAAAACAGTCATAATATTGAGTGAATGAAATGGATTTTGAATTCTTAAATCCTCTAAAGAAGAGTGGATTTAAAGAGTTAGAGATCGAGATTGGGGAGGGAACTATTACTCGATTCAGATTAGTAGTAGCTCCGCGGAAAGTGGATGCTTTAATACAGGGAGAGTTAGAAATGCGGACGGAGATTCATTTAACGTTGGGGAGCGACCTGATTACGTATGGGTTGGACAAATTCCTTTTAATTGTGAAAGAATTGACGGGGCGGGGGGATAGACCGGTCACTTCAACTCTCAAATATAGTGTGGTTCGGGTAAAACCAGAATTTACAGTGGATGAAAGGAAGAGGTTAGAAAAGTTATATTATAAGAAGGTCAACGCGCCAGTACAGAAATTTTTAGATGCGTTAGGACCTCGAGTGAAGAAAATGAGGGAGTTCATAAAGGATTCTGATCAATTTATTCGGGAAGAAACGCGAGAGGTGGCGGCGAAGGAAATTGTGCAGCGTTTGAAGAAAGCAACAGAAGACTTTGGATTTGATTTAGAGCGTATATCGCGCCGTACGAAGGATTTACTTGGGTTGGTTGCAAATATGTTTGGAGAGCCAGATGCGCAGAAATTAGAAGCCCAAGAGTATCAGGCGATAATTTTTAAAAAGAAATCGAAGAGAACTGCGGTGGCAAAGCCTCAATTGATTATTAATCAGCGGCATGATGCTTTACAGATAATTGGAGGAAGCAAGATAGATCCTCATTTTAAAGATATCAGTCCAGATTTATTGTATGACACATTGCGATATTATCTTTTGATAAAGGTTCCAAAAAGAAAATGACTTGGATGAATCTTAAAAAATCAATAATTCAAGAAAAGTGTAATATGGTAAAGAGAGATTGAATTATTTATTTTGTTTTTTTCGTTGCTGAAGCCAGCGAAGGGGATAGCCATGCTTTCCGAGGAGGTGGCCGACTTCATGAACCGCACCGAATTCGAAAAAATCAGTGGGTAACTTTCCATTTAAAGTGGTTAGGAAGGATATACCCCAGAGGATATATGTAATTCCTAAAATAGGAAAGATTGTATGCAGAACATGAGAGAGAAGAAGGTTATTTGGCGCGAGCCAGTAATTTGTGATTCCCATGAGAGCAACAGATTTATCTCGTTGAATTTTATTGAATTTTCGAGCTAAATAAGATGTATTAATGAAACGGCCACGCACCGCTCGTTTATAATCGATTTCTTCCTTAAGCGATTCAACGGATAGTCCGAATTCACTTGAAATTTGAGTTTGAACGAGTTCGAGAAAGTTGGGCTCTACCTCATCAAGGTGGACTAGGCATACTGTTTGTAAGTTGGGATTATATGCTAATTTGATACCTGTGACCACTCGGAATAATCGTAGGAGTAACCATTCGTTCATATTGTAGAGTTGAAGCGGAAAATGTTCCATATGATAAATATGTCACGAGTAAATTTTAATGTATCAAAAATTGGATTTAATTTTTAGATAAAAATTCATTTAATTAATCAGTGAAAGGATAATTTACGAGAGTGAGAATGGTGGAGATTTATTCGATTGGGCATTCGAATAGGGAGTGGGACGTATTTCTCGGTCTATTGAAAGAATATGGGATAAAAGTGATTGTGGATGTACGGAGATTTCCAACTTCGAAGAAAGTTCCACATTTTAAAAGGGAGAATCTAGAAAAGAATTTACCTGAGAACGGAATAAAATACAAATGGATGGGTGACGTTTTAGGAGGGTTCAGGAAGGGAGGATATCGGGCTTATATAGAAACGGAGGAGTTTCAAAAAGGCTTAGAAGAATTAATAGCCACCACACGAGAAAAGACTGCAATTATGTGTGCGGAGAAATTTCCCTGGAGATGTCATAGACGATACATTTCGATGGAACTCCAAAAACGGGGGATTAAATGTATTCATATTATAGAGAAGGGGAAAATATGGATTCCTAAGAGTTAAAATTTTTCCTTTCTCAAGAAGATTTTCAGTTTTTTTAATTTACTCACTTTTTAGGATTAATCTCGCGGGAGATAATCTAGCAGCGTTTTAGAAAATTTCGGTTTTTCTGTGAGGATGCGGGCTCGGATCTTGTCGATATAGCTTTTGCTGAGGAAGGGCGAAAATTGTTTCTGTAGAGATTTTAGGACTTTTAATTTCAAATTTTTGAGGGTATCGGGGTCATCAGTCTGTTTAGCGAGTTTATATTCATCTATGGTACGGTTGACGATGTGGGAGAAAATTTCATAGAAGGAATCATTTCCGATAACTTTATATTGGGATTGGATAGGGGGAGGGGTCCAAGATTCAAGAATGCGTGATCGAATTAGATTACGATATTCGGGGTTTATCTCATATCCAATTCCTCGACGATTGAGAAGTCTGCATATTTTCAAAGTAGTTCCTGAGCCCAAGAAAGGGTCTAGAACATATTCACCTTCGACAGTATGCATACGGATCATACGATAAGGAATATCCTCAGGAAAGGGAGCAGCATGTCCGAATCGATCCTTTCCACTAGAATCTATCTTAATAACTGGAGCAATATCATCCCAAATGCAGCGGACCGCCCAATGTCGCCATTCATCCTTTTCAAGTAAATTTCTTTCGAGAACCGAAGGATCAAGTTTGCGGGTAGGTCCGGGTTTGACCCAGACGAAAATTTGTTCAAAGCTCGTATTGGAACCGATATTGGTGGGATTAGGATAGCTGCCCCAATAAACAGTATTGATGTATTCGGCTTTGTCCCAGTAGTGCATCGAGCTCAAGAACATTCCATTTTCGCGCATGAAGGCTTCAACATCAAACATGATATTTTTAATGGCGCGGCGTTGAAACCCACTTCGTTCCGCAGAAATAGGTAACGGTTGAAAATTAACGGCAATTTTACCATTAGGCTTTAAAACGCGCAGACATTCCTTCCAGATTTTATTTAAAGAATCGATATACTCATCGTAAGACTGCCCATGACCTATACCCTTACCCCCATATTCTTTCACATCCCAGTAGGGAGGGGAGGTGACGATTAATTGAACAGATTGTGTGGCGATTTCATCCATATGCTCACTAGATTTAAAGAAGACTTGTTGGCCCTCGATTTCTAATTTTTCAGAACACTCACTCAATTCTGCTCAAATCCTTTACTTATTTATAACTGATTGAATTTTATTTTGTTCAATTTAAGAATTAACCTATTTTTTAACCTATTTTTTAAGATAGTTATTGAGGAGTAACTAAAGGTAGAATCCTACTAACGAAAAGTAGAGCCGCCATAGTTGGCGGCATGACTCAAGTACCCCAGAGAATTTCATCGTCTGGCTAGACATCAAAAGTGGTGAATACTATCATCGTCGGATAAATATTATGAAGATGAGGGTTTTTAAAGGCTATGATTTGCGGTTCATGGGGGAATTGAGGTTTAAAATTTGCGGTTCATGGGGGAATTGGGGTTTAAAATTTGCGGTTCATGGGGGAATTGGGGTTTAAATTATAAATAATCAGAGAGTTTGGGAAGGACTTCACCAAGGATGTTACGGGCTTCACGGATGATTGCGTTGCAATAGAGCCAAATAAAGAATAAAATCCGCCGAGATTCGAAATTAAGGACGTTTTTAGTGTAGTAAATTTGAAAATTCTGCCGATCAAGTGGAAGTAGAGTATAAAGGTCTAAATTATTGAGTATATTGAATTTAAGACCCCATTCTAATTCGTTCGAGTACCATTTACCGGAAAGGAATTCAGCTTCGAGTGAGATGCTAATTTTTTTTGCTGTATTTCGGTCAATTTTTAGAAGAGGAGCTTCGCGCTGTCCGATGATATCATTCCACATTTTTTCTTTATTGGTTGGATCAATGATCTCGAGGAGAGCGGGGAAGCTGATTAATTCGTCATAGAATTGGTTTAAAGCAGCTTGGGCGACGCCATGTTTAGCAAATTGTCCGAGAATTTCGAGGAAAATTTCAGTAAAGACATAAGCATCTTCTGTAGGGATCTTAAGTGAGCTTTTATGGTAAAAAATTTTCAGGGCAGATCCAAATTCATCATCATGATTAAAGACGATTAGAATGATGAATTCTGGTAGTGGAGTGAATCGGAGAACCCATTGAGTGTCATCGAAAATTTGCCATGGTAATAATTCACCTCTCATGAGATTGGCGATATCATGAAGTTTTTCGGTTGATAAAGATTGTAAAGATGGTATAATACGAGCCGAGATTTCATTAATATTTTTAAGCCAGATCCAACCTCCTTGAAACTGTCTTAAAGTAATGTAATTCGCAGACTTGAATTCAGATTTACTCAATGGCAATCTCTCATTATGATTTATGAGGTTCTTCTATCCAATAAGATTTCCCAGAAACTAAAAACTCTTTTTTCCAGAGGGGGGCTTCTTTCTTATAGCGATTGACGGCTTGAGTAAGAGCAGCAAATGATTCCTCGCGGTGAGCTCCGGCAATCACCACATAAACCATATCTTCCCCCACATTAAATTCACCAACTAAATGTACAATAACGACTTCAATAATACCATTGATTTTCCGTAAATCATCGCAAATCGAGCGCAAAGCTTTTTCGGCGGGTTCTTTATAAGCCTCGATTTTTATTTTAGATACTGCGTCTCCGGAAGATGTAACACCCCGAACGATACCTGTGAAACTTACAATATCACCTGCTTTGGAGATTTGGGGGTGCTTACGGATTTCAGCATAGATTTGTTCAAGAGTGATTGTACCTTTTTCATAAATACCTGACTGAATATTCATTTTTTACTTCAACCCCAGTGAATAAATAAAGCCACGGGCGATTCCTAGCAGAATACTTTTAACCCATTGGTCAGGGCGGTTTTCTAAGCGTTCCCCTGGACTTCGACCAAATTTTTGGAGCAGAATATCGGCGACATAATCTTCATCCGCTTTTTCGTGCATTGCGTCAATTATAGTTTGTTTCCAAGTATGATAATCATTAATTGCAGCTTTAATGCATTTTTGAGCGTCAATATTGGTAGCGAATCCATAAGAGGCAATTGCAAGACCCCATGGATTAATTTTTTCAAATTTAAGGAGAGAATTAAGATACGCATTGTGATCAAAGAAAGGAGCATATGCCGTGGGGCGTGAAAAGTTTTCGCCAAGGTGGTGACTTCCACACGCATCGCCCACGAAGAGAATTCGATGTTTCCGCTCAAAGATAGAGAGATGATCAGCGATATGCCCAGGGGTTTCTACAACCTCCAAAATAATATGAGGGTCTAATTTAATTATGGATCCCTCCTTCAGCATCTGTATGGGATTAGAAAGCCCCATTTTCTTGGATTTTTTAGTGTACTCTTTTTGTAAATTATGAGCTAATGCAGGAAGGCAGATATTTGCTTTGGGGAAATGTTTCGCGAGTGCATAAATGCCTCCATAATGGTCGATATGCGAATGAGTTACTATAATATAGTCCACACAATTGATACCGAGATGATTTAACTCTTTCAGAATGGTTTTAACCTCATGTTTTGTCCCTGTATCGATTAATGCGATTTTATCTGAACTTGTGATAAGATAGATTGCCATCTGCTTCGCAATTCCCCAAATTCCGATATCTATCAAATAAATTCCATCGGCTACAGGACCTGTATCACGAAAGATTGCCATGTAATATCTAAAGGCTCCTATTAATTATCTATTCTATAAATACATCAAAATTTTAAAAAGGAATCTGGCGAATTAAAAAAAACAACCAAATTTAAAATCTCAATATTTTTCAATGAGATATTAGTGGTTGTAAGAAGTTCATAGAATTCGAGGAATTATAATGGAAAAGACAACCTTGTTAAAAATTGGGTTTGAAATTGCGGTTATCTTGAATGTACTTTCAATAATAACCTGGATCTTGCTGGCGATATTTCCAGGGTTATATTATTTTTCAATAGGTGAAATTGGAACAGGATTTCAGGTGGTTTTTCTCAATATTTGGTTTTATATGTTTGTAGTTTCGATAGGCACCGTTTTTTTTCTTCAACCCTATGTAGAAAAGAGAAATGAAGAGAAAAATGATAGTTGATATTTTAGTTACTTTCTGTAACCAAAACTTTAATTTTATTTTCATTTTGAAGTTTGTATGAAGTTATTGCCATAATATTTTATTTAAATTATCAATTGTGTTTCATGAATTGAGTATACAAAACGAAAAAGAGGTGCATAGAAAGATGGCGCAGAAAGAAGCTGTCCAAAATAGTACTTCGCAAACAAAAGAACAAAGAGAAGCACAATTTAAAAAGCAGTTAGAAGAAGAACACAAATTAATTAGTAAAAAGATGAAAGATGTAAAATATGTTCTGGTGGTTATGAGCGGTAAAGGTGGCGTTGGAAAAACTACAGTTGCTGTAAACTTAGCCACATCATTCGCTCTAAATGCACTTCGGATAGGAGTATTAGATGCTGATATTCATGGTCCGAATACACCAAAAATGCTTGGTATTAAGAATTATGTGCCCTCGGTAGGCGAGAGTGGGATAATCCCAGCACTTGGTCCTTTAAATATGAAAGTAATGTCTATGGCATTCCTCCTCCCAGACCCAGATACACCCGTCATTTGGCGTGGACCCTTGAAAATGGGAGCAATTAAGCAGTTCATCACTGATGTAAATTGGGGAGAATTAGATTACCTCATTGTGGATTTGCCTCCAGGAACCGGTGATGAACCATTGAGCATTTTACAATTAATACCTAATATTACAGGTGTTATCATAGTCACTACGCCCCAAGAAGTTGCATTATTGGATGTCCGAAAAAGCATAACCATGGTAAAAGAGATGCATGTTCCTGTACTGGGAATTATTGAAAATATGAGTGGGTATGTCTGCCCTAAATGTGGACATGTTGAAAAAATCTTTGGTGAAGGCGGCGGAATGAAGGCGGCAAATGATATGGGGGTACCTTTTCTAGGAAGTATTCCAATTGATCCAAGTATTACTATCGATGGGGATAAAGGACTACCATTTGTGGTGCAAAGTTCAAAATCAAAGGCAGCAGAAGCTTTTAGAGAAATTACTGATAAGATTAGAAAGAAAATCGAACCTGATTACAAGGGTTAATTTGAAATTGGGTGATTATTTAATTTAACCTTTCATTTTTTTCATAGATCTTAATGGTTTCTTTTACTTTCTAATTTTTACGAATGATTAAAAGAAAAGATTGGCGCTATATTGTTAATCAATTAGAGCATCTTGCTTAAATAGCTTTAAATTTTAGAATATATTACAGAAATCACTTCAAAATTACCAATAAAATAGGAGTACTTATTTTTGAAAGGATTAGAGCATCTGGCAATTTTTGCGGCACACCCAGATGATGAGGGAGCAGTATGGGCAACTTTATGCAAATATTCAGAATATGGAAATAGAATTTCGATAATTTGGATGACATATGGTGATAGATTCATTGCCCCTGTAGGAAAATATGTACATTATTTACCTCTTTTAATAAAAGCGATATATAAGGAGAACATTAGAGAAAGATTATCGAGGCGTATCAAATCCATTAGAAAGAAAGAGGCTTTAAAAGCAGCAAATTTGATAAAGGCAACCCCGTATTTTCTTGAATTCAAAGATACAAAGATTCCAGATCCTACTAATTTTGAAGCAGTTCAAAAAATAACAAATTTAATACGAAAAATAAGACCATCTATAATTCTGACACATTTTTTTCGAGAAGGTCATAGAGATCATAGGAATACTTCTGCATTGATTACAAAAGCATATCTCTTATCTAAAGATGAAAATTATAAATCGCAATATCCACCACATCAAGCGAGAATTTTTGGATTTTGGAGTGAAAGAGGGCGGGGATTTAAACCTAATTTTTATTTAAATGTAACAAATCAAATAAACAAAATTTCCGAATGGGGAAAATGTTATGAATCACAGCGATTTCGAATTGTAGGGCGTTTTGCAAAATTTATTGCTAAATATAATGGTAAGAGAACACCATATTCTTATGTCGAAAAGTATAGGATATTTGGGACTAAAATATCAAAGAATTTTGGCGAATTTTTTCCCTAATTACCTATTAAATAATATAAGAAAGAAAAATGAAAAGTTTATATTAAGCTCTAAAAATTGAAGAATAGCAAAGCTTAGAAAAGTATAAATGAAATCCTTCTTAATTAAATGAAACCACAAACGAAATTTGCATAATTAAATTAGAAGAATAAAGTTGAACGTGGAATAGAAGTAAAATGGATAATGAAGAACCAGAAGAAGATTCATTCGAATTATATAAATTGAGAAAAATTTTACAAGATTTAGAAAAAAAGAAGGGATATCATACCGAATTAATTTCACTCTATATTCCGCCTGATAAAAGAATTTCAGATGTAATCAATTATTTAAAACAGGAATATGGGCAGGCAAGCAATATTAAAAGTAAAACTACTAGAAAAAATGTAATGGATTGTATTGTCACGATTCAGAAGCGTCTAGGTATGATAAAAAAGCCACCTGAAACAGGAATGGTTATTTTTTGTGGTGCAATTCCACAGATGGGGCCTGGTACTGAGAAAATAGAATTGTATCCAATCGTACCACCTCCTGGGCGGAAAATCAACACTTATAAATATCATTGTGCCTCAGAATTTTATCTCGAACCGTTGAAAGACCTTCTTACGGAAAAAGCTACTTTTGGAATCGTTGCCATGGATCGGTCAGGGGCTACAATCGCGACAATCAAAGGAAATGAATTAAATGTGATTGAGAAGATAACCTCAGGAATTCAAGGAAAACATCGAGCAGGCGGGCAGTCTCAGCGGCGATTTGAACGATTAATTGAGCAGCAAGCCCATGAATTTTTTCAACGTTTAGGCGAACACATGAACAAAATTTTTCTGCCTTTAATCGAAGAGGGCAAATTAGAAGGAATAATAATAGGAGGGGCGGGTCCTACCAAAGATTATTTTGCAAAATCGGATTTTTTCGATTATCGAATTCGAGATAAATTGCTATTAGTTGTTGATACAGGGTATTCGGATATTACAGGCATTCGAGAGATTATTGAAAAATCAGAAGGCTATTTGAAAAAACTCAGATATACGAAAGAAAAAAAATTGGTACAAAAATTCCTAGGACATTTAGCACGGGATACGGGATTGGTAACCTATGGTGAAAAAGAGGTTCGAAAGGCCCTAGAACAATCTGCAGTAGATATACTGCTTCTCTCTGAAAATTTGAGCAAATTGAGGGTATTGATTCGGTGTCCGAACTGTAAGTATTCCATTGAAAAGACACTCCCACCCCAGGAGTTGGATGCTTTAGAACAAGAGATTGCGGGTAAGTCCTGTCCAGAATGTGACAGTTCTCTCTTAACAATAGATTCAGTAGTTGATATTATTGAAGAATTAGGAGAGTTAGCAAAATCGACAGGGGCACGAGTAGAAATTATTTCACCCGATACGGAAGAGGGAGCTCAGCTGTGGAACGGATTTGGGGGAATAGCTGCAATCTTACGTTACTCTTTACAAGATTAAAAAATTAGATTTTTTTCCCACAAATAGAACAAAATTGAGATCCGGGTGTAATAGAAGCACCACAATAGGTACAGAATTCTTCTAATTGATTAACTTTAGTTCCACAATATTTACAGTAAACGGAGTCGATTTCAATTGCTTTTCCACAATGCAAGCACCTCATAGTTTCATAAGGATGGGCAGAACTATTAGGTGGAGCGCTGAGGAGAGTATCTGGGACTTCTTCAAATCGCATTGCGCGGAGTTCTTGGGCAATATTACTACCTTTCTGAGTAAGTTTAATTTGGTCGCGATTAATAATTTCAATGAAGCCATCTCTTTCAAGCTGATAGATAGCAGTTTTGACATCATCAACGGTGATAACTCCGAATTCTGGAATTTTCCAAAAAGCTATATTTTTTAAAACAGATTTTGTTTCATGCATCATAAAAGAGGTTGTTTTCTCAGAACCATGCTTATCTTCAACTTGTTTGCATCTTTTTAAAATATCGAACTTAATCTTCTTGATTTTATCAAACATTTTTGCGTTCCGGTCATCTGACATAGATTAATCCAACCTGCTATGTCAAGTCAATCTCATGAAGTAGTAATCAAATTTTTAATTCAAGTTCTTAAGAATTAATCATAGTATAAAAACAAAATCCTTGAGGGTTATCGAATGAGCGAGAAAGAAGAGTTTGATTGCATTATAGTTGGTGCAGGAATTGCGGGACTTTTGACGGGAGCCGCTTTATCACGTGCTGGCTTGAAGATTTTGATGCTTGAAAAAACGCCCAATATTGGAGGAAGATCTCGTTGCATCGAAAAGGATGGATATTTAGTGGAAATGGGACTTCATGTTATCCGTTATTGTAAAAAAAGTCCAACCGCAACAATTTTCAAGAAACTGTTAGGGAAGAAAGAAAAACTCAAATTTATTGAATTAGGGGCAGCGAAGCTATTTCATAATGGAGAATGGTATGATTACCCGCTTTCTGCGTCAGCTATTCAGACAACTACGTTTTTTACTGATTCAGAAAAGGAACAATTTCTAAAAGTCTTATCTGAGGAAATTATAGAAGCAGATGCTACATCGCTCCTTAATAAAAACGTGAAGGAATGGATTGAAGAAACCGAGAAAAAATATGGAATGGAATCAGGGGCAGCGAGGATATTTTTGGAAACGTTAGCAAAATTCATGCTTGTTTCTTATGGCAATTTAGAGAAACTCTCGGTGGGTGAATTAATTGCAGGAATCCAACTAGGATTGAAAGCAACAGCAGGGGCATGTTACCTTAAGGGAAGTTGGAAGCCCTTTATCGAGAGATTAGCTGAGATTATCCAAGAAAACGGTAAAATTAGGACAAATACAAAGGTAGAAAAAGTTTTAATTGAAAATAAAAAGGTACTTGGCGTTCAGATAGCTGATGGCATTATTAAAGCAAAAATTGTTGTTGTTAATATACCTGCCCAGAAAATATTCTCTGTTTTGGATGAAAAATTGTTTCCAACCATCTTTATAGAAAAATGTAAGAATCTTATTCCAACCTCAGGTATCTCAATTGATTATGGGCTGAAAAAGAAGGTTTCAGAGTTTGGAGGCAGCATTTTATCAACGGATCCCTTTACAATGTCAATTTTTACCTCTAATATTGATCCATCTGTAGCACCTGAAGGAGAGCAGCTTTATACTATATTCCGTCCTACTCCTCTTGAAATAGTCAAAAATGAAGATAAGGCGAACGAAATCATTGAAAATACTGAAAAATTATTAGAAAAAATGTTTCCAGGATTCTTTGAGCAGGTTAAATGGAAAAGAGTGTTAAAATTACAAATGGTCGATGGAGCAATACCTTTTATCACACAGCATAGAAATGAACGACCAAGTGTAAAAAGTGAATTTATTGATGGGTTGTATTTTACGGGTGATACTTACAATGGACCCGGGACAGGCGGGGAAATTGCACATGCCTCAGCAGAACTCTGTATTAGAACAATCATGAAAGACCTCAACCTTGAATTTCAAAAGTGATCTCTCTCCTTTTTTTTCCGCTAGGACAAGGTTATAAAATTTTGGGAGCAATCCAAAACGAAACTCCGAGTAGGTCCAGCAGGACATCGAACGACTAAAATTAATGAAATTAACTATATGATAGAACAATGTCATATGAAGAATTTTACGGCCTTAGAGCTTGAATTTGTAAGAATAACCACTTCGGAATATCCATCTTCGGAACTTATGAAAAATTTTGCGATTACGGCTTATGAGAGGAATATCCAATTATCGATTCATGGTTCGCTATATATTAATCTCGCCGCTTTAGAAAATTCTAAAATAGAGCTTGCGAAAGAACATATAAAACAAGGGTTGCGCGTAGCAGAAGCCGCTTCCGCTAACTTAATATTTCATGCAGGATATTTTCAAAATTTATCTCATGAAGTAGCAATAAAAAAAGCAATTACGCTTTTGAACAGTTTAAACATTCAAAATCCATCAAAGATTTTCCTCGAAACGCCTGGAAAAGCTAACTCCATTGGCGATTTGTCCGAATTACTTGAAATCGCCACACATACAGGTGTTCAAATTGGCATTGATTGGGGGCATTTATATGCTCGAACGCAGGGAGGAATCCGAGAACCAAAAGATATCTTACATGTCATAACTATGATCGAAAATACCATAGATCAGAAATATTTTCATATGCATATTAGTGGAATTGAATACACCAAAAAGGGTGAAAAACGGCATCTTTCTTTTGTGGATTCTGAGTTCCCACTCGAACTTGTGATTAGCACTCTTCAGGATGTTGGTATTACGGGAACTCTTATCTGCGAAAGCCCAACAAGATGGGAGCGGGATACCGAGTTAATCGTAAAATTACTCCAAGGAGAAGAGATTGTTATCCCGCGCAGAAAAAGAACCACTCTTCTTGATTATTTCAAATAATCTTTAAATAAAGTTTTATACAAGAAATGAGATTAAATCGTCAGAAACGACAATGTGAGTTTAATTAGTGATGGTAACTCCTGAATTAAAAACCCAGCTTTTTATGAAACGGAATGAGATTATAAAAGAATTTAATGAGTTGTTGAAGAAGAGAAAATATTTAGAGGCATCTCTGGTTTTAGAGGAAGCTATTACAATTTCAAAGCAGTTAGGCGACTTTGAAAATGCAAATCTATATTCTAGAAAAATTGAACAATGTATTGCCAAAATTAAGGAGATTGCTGAAGATATACAAATAATTAAATCCGAACCAGAATTAAAAGAGGAATTTTTAAAAGAACGAGCTAGATTAATTGAGAAGGCACAGAATGCAGCTCAAAATCAACAAATTCAAGAGGCATGCGAATATTATCGAAAAGCAGCCGAAATTAGCTTAAAATTAGAAGACAAAAAATCTGTTTGGAAATTATCAAAAACAATTTTATTATTAGAAGAAAAAACAAAGAAAGAAATTTTGCCAGCAACTCAAACGCAAATAAAAGGCCAATCACTATCTGTTACCACTATTTCATCACCCCCTCCTTCATTTCGACCAAGTCCTGCTGTCACACCTCCTTTAACCAAAGAAAAACCAATAGAACAGAGACAGAGTGAAACGCTATCAAAAAAACCAATCTTCCAAACACCTACCTTTACGCAAACCTCTCCTACTATTAAACAAGAAGTGCCATTTTTTAAAACTGTCGTTGTGGAACAAGAACCAGTAACTCAAAAAAAGCCAGAAAAGAAAAAAGAAAAAAAGATTGATAAAAAATTACAGAAAAAAGTGGAGTTGGAAAAAAAAATAGCCAAAAAGAAACTTGAGAAGGCTGAAAAAGAATTCTTAAAACGGACTAAAAAAGAAGAAGAAATGGCAAGAAAAAAAGCAGAAAAAGAAGCAAAGAAAAGAGAGAAAGAGGCAAAGAAAAAAGCGAAAGAGGCAAAGAAAAAAGCGAAAGAATTAGAAAAAAAGAAAAAGAAAGAAGCAGCTTCACTTGAAAAACCATCTATCCAAAAGGTTGGTAAAAGCGCTCTAGCTCCCGATGTGCTCGCAGAAATCAGAAGTTTTGATCATAAAAATCTTGATTCAATCACACCTGAAAAACGCGAAAAAAAGAAACCTACTTTAGGACGATCGCTCCTTCCAGCGGATGTATTAGAAGAACTTAAAAAAAAGGCAGACAAAAGTTCTGAGTAATTAATACTCATTTAAGATATATTTAGCTTCCATGTAGAGAAGTCTCAACTGCTACTATATTTCAAAGAATTTAAATACTTCTTTGAAATTGTGTGATTAAAAATTCGGATATCGAAAATGATAGATGAAAGTAGGACGAGAAATCTGCCGGGATGGAATCAT
Source organism: Candidatus Helarchaeota ASGARD archaeon Hel_GB_A (assembly GCA_005191415.1). Classification (GTDB taxonomy): domain Archaea; phylum Asgardarchaeota; class Lokiarchaeia; order Helarchaeales; family HEL-GB-A; genus HEL-GB-A. The sequence continues at coordinate 3,010 of SUPS01000066.1, read as the reverse complement.
GCGCCGATTCCTATTTGTCTTGGTGGAGATATTAGAGCTTTAGCCTTTTGTTGCCATCCAGGCTATAGTTTGACACACTCTTCTATTTGTAAGAGAAAAGTTGCCTTAAAAAAAATCGGACTTTCGGAAGAAGAATACGTAAAGATAAAAGATGCGTTCTCAAAACAACATAACTGGGATGATCCGCGCGTTTGTTTTAAGTCCTTATCGTATTGTTGCATGCGGCGGAATGGATGTCCAAATACGCGTGATTTTGTGCTCTATGAATTATATGGAAGCGAATCAACCCCATGGGAAGTAATCCAAAGGGAATATTTTTCAAGAAAACGGCTTTTATGTATTGAATTGTTAAAAAATGCTAAAAATAAAGAATATGTTAAACCATTTTTGGAATTTGAGCTGAATAACAAAACCAGCCCGTAATTTGTTTCAACTATTTAATCCTATTTAGATCGTATTATATACGGCTTTTCAACATCACAGAGATTCAATTCAGAATCCAGATAGGCAATGAAGGGATGATCACCATGGTAAATGATGCAAGGAACAGGGAACTCTTTTCCTATGACAGCATCTTCAGTTAAATTAAACTGAACGGGCTCATTACAAACAGGGCATTTTATAATCCTTTCAGGCAAGATAATTTTCCACCATTAAAATTAATGAGAACGAGTATAATTAATCATTAATCGAGATAATTCCTCGAAAATTTTGTAAATATTGACATTATCTTTTGCAGAAGTTTCATAATAGGGCATTCCACACTGTGCGGCATATTCTTGAGCTTCTGCCGTAGTGACTGCGCGTTGGTCAACGAGATCCGATTTATTTCCGATTAGGATAGCAGGAATAGTGCCGACAATTTGCCATAATAGTTCGATATAAGAAGTAACATTGATGTAAGAGCGCCGGCGAGAGAGATCAAATACAATAAGGCCTCCCTGCGCACCTTTGCAGAAAGTAGGAAGGACAAATTTAAATCGATCTTCCCCTGCAAGGTCCCATACGGATAAATTTACTAGTGCTTCGTCCAGATCGAGTTTTTTAACGTAGAAATCACTACCAATGGTCGTTTTATAGCCTTCTAGGAAGGAGTTTTCGCAAAACCGTCTTATTATACTTGTTTTACCAACACCCGCTGCTCCAATAACCACAACTTTGAAAATTTTCTGCGGTTTTGCCGCCATTCAGGACCTCCGAGGTTTAAAGAATTTTATTATGAAATATCTTATTTTTCTATTGCTTTGTTTTTGGATAAATATTTCTCCTATTTTAATTATTTTATTTTTCTATTCCTTGAATAATTATTTCCCTTCTTCAAGCAGAGCTCTTGCAATTTGGACAGCTTTAAAGGCGTCTTCGGCGTAGGCATCAGCTTTAACCTTTTTGGCATATTCTTCGGTTACTGGTGCACCACCGACCATTACTTTTATTTTATCGCGGAGTCCTTCTTCTTCTAATTTCTTAATTACTGTCCTGAAATACGGCATTGTAGTTGAAATAAGAGCAGACATACATAAAATATCTGCATTTCTCTTTTTGATTGCCTGAATAAATGTCTCCGCAGATACCTCTTTTCCTAAATCAAAGACCTTAAATCCCGCACCCTCCATAAAAAATTTTACTAAATTTTTTCCAATATCATGGATGTCACCTTTTACAGTACCAATAACCACAGTTATTTCTTTTTCAGGGCTTTTTTCTTGTTTCCGCCTTGCTTCAATTTCTGGTTTTAGGACATTCAAGGCGTGCTCCATTGCTCTTGCGGCAATGAGGATTTCGGGAAGAAAGAATTCTTGATTTTCAAATTTTTGACCTACAATATCCATAGCTGGGATTAAGCAGTTTTGTAGGGTTTCAATTGGATTAATAGAATTTTTTATTGATTTTTGAGCTAATTCTTCGGCTGTATTTTGATCTCCCTTGATGATAGCTTCTGATAGTGCTTTAAACAATTCAGATTTGTCCAAAATTATGAACTCCTTCATCTAAATCTAATTGAGTTATACATTTTGGAAAGGTACTAAAAAGTCTTCAAGCGTTTCTTCTAACTCTTTCACAAACTCGGGTAAAAGCTCCTCGATAATAGCCCCAATTTCTTTAGACCGGCTTATAATCATGAGGTAAAAGGGATCATCTTTTACTTGAATTAATTTTAAGAAAAGCGTTAGGTCGCTTAATTGGGCAATCAAATTAGTCAATTTGTACATAGAAAATGTGCTAATATCAGAATAAACGTCAATTATAGGCATTAACCGCTCACCAAGAATTCTATGCATTTCATCTTCCTTATAGCTCCCAATCATTACCCGATTTTTGTCAAGTAAAAGTATATAAGTCGAATCAGTTTTCTCAGCGAATTCTTGAAGGCGAGTCTGTAGAGCTTTCTCTTTTTTAGAAAGAGAAACTACACCAAAAGAAAATCCTTGAATGAGAGTCCATTCGTTATAGATAGTTGTATTGAAAACTTCAGCATCTAAATTTTCTTGTGTAAAGAGAACACGCACTTTCTCTAAATTTTTGAGGATCATTTCATCATTTTGAATATCTGGATCGTATTTATGAATAAAAATGACAATTTTTGGTAAATTTCCCTGTTCTTTAAAAACTTCGATTATTTTTAAGAAATATGTTAATGATTCATAGTATTTCCGTGAATCTAAAAGATCGACCACATAGAAAAGTAGATCTGTTTCACTGAAGTACTCATCCTTTTTTTCGAAATATTTTTCTCGGAATTCTTCCTGTCCACCTAAATCCCATACTCTGATGTTATAGCCTAAGATATCAAGACCGACTCGTTCTACGCCTTTTGTAGGTCTAATCCCTCCTATTTGGGAATATTTCTTTTGAAGAGTGAGAATAATCGAACTTTTTCCCGAATTTTGGAGTCCTGCAAATAAAATTTTTATCATTTGTTTTACCATTTTAAACCTCTTCTTCGATTGTTTTCTTTTCAGAACTTTCAATTGGAGTTGATTGAAAAACATCTAATGAGGTAATATAAAGT
>SUPS01000311.1 GCA_005191415.1 Candidatus Helarchaeota ASGARD archaeon Hel_GB_A | reverse complement strand
GTTTTACATTAAACCATAAGTAATCTTCTTTTTGTTCATAGTAACGTAAAAAGATTTATATCTCAAAATCCTCCATCATTGGTTTTACATCCCTTTTAGGATAGGAATCGTATGAGAAAGATTACAACAATTATGGTTCTCTTTCTATTTTCAATTTCTGCAATACCGTTGTCTATTGAAGATTCAGCTACAACAGCTACAACACCTCTACTTATAAAGGAATCAGAATGGACTTTAACCTCAAAAAGCCTTCCTATTGCCATTAATGGTAATGGAGAGCTAGCTTCTCTCGCTAGTGCAGGAGATGGATCCCCAGGAAACCCTTATATTATTGAAAATTATGTCATTAATGCCAGTGGCATAGGAACTCATGGAATCCTGATTAACAACACCAACGCCTATTTTATCCTAAGAAACTGCACCGTTACTAATGTATTCGGCGCCTATTCGGGAATTTACCTCGAGAATGTAACGAATGCACAAATCACCAATAATACCGCCTCTTTTAATGGTGAACATGGCTTTTATTTATATAAATGTAAAAACAACATGCTGGCTGGTAACACCGCCACTTTTAATACTCGGTCAGGCATCTATCTTTTCTACCACTGCGATTCGAACAATTTAACTGGAAACACCGCCAATAACAATACTTGGTCAGGCATCGAGGTTTATTGGCGCTGCGAATCGAACAATTTAACTGGAAACACCGCCAATAACAATACCCTGTCCGGCATCTATCTTCATCAATTTTGCGATTCGAACAATTTAACTGGAAACACCGCCAATAATAATGGGGACCATGGCATTTATCTTGATTCCTCCTGCGATTCGAACACCTTGACCGGTAATACCGCCACTTCTAATGGGGACTATGGCATTTTTTTAGAGGGGACTTCTCGGTGGAACACCTTAATCAATAACACCGCCACTTTTAATACTCGGTCTGGCATTTATATTTACTTCTACTGCGATTCGAACAATTTAACTGGAAACACCGCCAGTTCCAATGGAGAACATGGTATTTATCTTAATTCCAACTGCGATTCGAACACGCTGACCGGTAACACCGCCACTTCCAATAATCAGTCGGGCATCTATCTTCGCGATAACTGCGATTCGAACAATTTAACTGGAAACACCGCCAGTTCCAATGGGGACCATGGCATTCATCTTTATTGGTACAGCGATTCGATCACGCTGACCGGTAACACCGCCACTTTTAATACTCGGTCAGGCATCTATCTTTACGCCTACTGCGATTCGAATGCGCTGACTGGTAATACTGCCAATAATAATGGAGACCATGGCATTTATTTATATAGAAGTGATAACAACATGCTGACCGGTAACACTGCCACTTCTAATGGAGCCCATGGCACTTATCTTGATTTCAACTGCGATTCGAACACGCTGACCGGTAATACCGCCACTTCTAATGGGGAGCATGGCATTTATTTTTGCGATAACTGCCGGTGGAACACCTTGATTAATAACACCGCCACTTCTAATACCTTGTCAGGCATTTATTTAGATCAAAAGTGCGATTCAAATGTACTAAGCAATAATATAGCCAATTATAACAATGGTAATGGATTTCATTTAACCGACAAATGCTACAACAACACATTAATCAAGAATACTATTTTTTCTAATGTGAATTATGGAATTTATCTAAATGATAGTTGTTATAGAAACCAATTACTGAATAACAATGCCTCTTCTAATGGCAAAGATGGAATTCATATTGCATCTTCATGCAACACTAGTGATTTTAAGAATAATGTAATATTATCTAACCAGCGGTTTGGAATTTATGTCGAAGGGCATTTTAATTACTTTTATCACAATATTATTTGCAAGAATAACGATGGAAGAGTAAATAATCAGACCTTGGATAATGGAATCAGCAACACATGGATCGGGAATATTTTTGATGAGGGCATTGATTCAGATGGGGATGGGCTCCTGAATGACGATGAGCTTTCCTTAGGCACTAATCTGTTCCTTATAGATACCGATAGCGATAATCTCAACGATGGATTCGAGATCAATTACGGCACCAATCCGCTCAACGCCGATACTGACGCGGATGGCTTGGGCGACTACGAGGAGGTCGAAGTGCAGACCACCAACGCCACCAACGCCGATACCGACGCGGATGGCTTGTCGGATGGCGATGAGGTGAATGTATACCTGACCGATCCACTTGTCCCTGATACTGATGCGGATGGCTTGGGCGACGCGCAAGAACTGGGGAATAACACTAACCCGCTGATCGCAGATACCGATAGCGACAACCTCAATGACGGGTTCGAAATCAATTACGGCACCGATCCGCTCAATGCGGATACCGATGCGGATGGATTGTCCGACTATGATGAAGTCTTTCTATATTTTACCAATGCTATCAACACGGATACCGATGCAGATGGATTAACGGACGGGATGGAGGTGGCAGTTTATCGAACTAATCCCAATTCCAATGATACAGATGCCGATGGTGCTCTCGATGCTAATGAAATTCTGCTGGGTACCAATCCTCTCATCATGGATACGGATGGCGATGGGTACTTTGATGGGTATGAGATTACCATGGGCACTAATCCCTTAGATCTGAATGATTATCCGGGGAAAACTTCTCCAGCGATACTTGATATGACTGCATTACTTCTCATTATTCTTATTGCGCTGATGGGTGTATTAATTGTTGCCGTGCTACGTACCAGGAAAACCACTCCTTCACCAGGAACTCCGCCGAAAAAGTTGCTTTCAAAAGATCAACCCCTTGACATTTTACGCCGCCGTCTGGCGCAAGGTGAAATCACCGAGGAAGATTATCTGACGCGAAAGAAATTAATAACCGAATAATTAAATTTACTCCCTCTTTTTTTTAATTATTAGACAGAGACTCAAAATTAGAAGAATGAAAGAATTGAATAGTATCTCCTATCAAAGAATAGTGTTTATGAGTTAAATATATTTCCTCAATTCTTTTTTCATTTCTTCTCTTACGTTCTCACAGTCAATAAGAGGTAGTGGTGATGATTTAGGCGATTCGGCTTTTTGACAAATACATTTTCCCGTTCCTTTACAAAAATGACATATCTCAAAATTATAGCGCGGGTTTCTCATAATTATGGCGGTGGGAATTGGATTTATATCTCTTTTAAGCATTCCAATACCATTACAGACGCAACAAATACCTCTGTCTTTGCACCATTTACATTTAAAATTACCTTTATTTTTTCTACTTTCCAAGATTAATGTGCCCTTATCTTGTTCAATTCTTATCTCTTTTTTCACTTTTTAACTCACTTTCTTGCACAGCTAATTGCGAAAAAAATCACCTAAAGCGCTTTGAGAATACTTAATAAAAAAGAAGAACGTTTTTTGTCACGAGTTAATAAAAAAAGAAGAAAGTTATTCACTGGGCATACCACAATTGGGACAAAATAGGAGGTTTCGATTTTGATCAAGAGTGAAACCGCAATGAGGACATTTTCGATTTCCATCTGTCTTTTCTATTGAGTCAGCTGACGGGGGTGATGGCTGATAGTTTTGAGTGGGGGCTCCAGGTGACGGGGGTGATGGCTGATAG
>SUPS01000065.1 GCA_005191415.1 Candidatus Helarchaeota ASGARD archaeon Hel_GB_A | reverse complement strand
GTTCTATTCTAAATAAATCTAAAAGAGTCTGAAACATATTTTTCTTGGTAAAATCTATATTGAAAGTAAGATTATGGATTTGTAATTGTTGGATGTAATTATCTATAAAAATAGATTGACTGAGACGTTCCCAATTTTTTGTAAAGCTTATTAATTGTTCGATATCAGAATTCTTTTTATCCTTTTCGCGAAAAGAGGAAAAATTCAAATATAGTTTCAAAAAATCTTCTTGAGTTAAATTCCATTTTTGTTTAACATATTGAATAAGGCAGTTTATTTTAATATAATGAAAGGCTGAAAAAATACTAGCTAGATCTCGAAATATAGGATCTTTTTGAAATTTTTCTTCTAGTGCGAGTAAGGGATCGCCCTCAAAGTCAATTAAATAGAAGAATACTTGTCCTGATGATTGGAGGGCCAGCATTTGAGAGAGATGTAAATCCTGATGAATTTTAATTTTTAATAAATTTTGAAGAGCATTCCAAATATCAGCTTTTAAATAAGTAATTAAGTTTGTTTTCAAGGAAATTAGTTTATCTTCGGCGTTTAACTTATTAAAAAATTCTTCTACAATAGTATCTGTCATTTGCAGATAAGTTTTGATTAAATTTTTCCATTTCAAAATATCAGCGGATTTTATGGGTTCTGGTTTAAAGAATGAGTCTGAAATTTGAGAGGAATAAAAGTGAAATTCTGCGATAGTTTTTCCTAGAAGTGCGCCAAATTTATGCAATTGAACCGTGTGGATCTGTTGTCTTGGTTTCCAAGATTCTATTTGTTGGTTTAGGTCATTCCAAAAATACCATCCACCATCCTTCGTTGTATTGATATATTCTAAAAAGAGTAGTAGAGGGAAAGATGTAGTGCCAAGTTCTATGCCTGCGCATCCGATAGGTTGAGGGATTTGCCGAAATCCTTGATAATAGAGATTCTTCAACATTTTTATTTCAGGATTTTTAGAAATGATACGAAAAATCTTACAAACTATGTGAAAATCCCTAGACCATGTGAGTTTAAAAAGAGTGTTAGTGGTGTCCTGCGCACCCAAGGCTGAAATAGAATTCAATTCTAAATTGGCAGTTACGAGGGAATTAAATTGTTTAAAGAATAGTTTATTGGAATGTGTTGATTGGATTTCAGAATTTTGAGCTAAAAAATTCCATAAAACAGAAAAAAAGGAGTAATTCAGTTCTGCGGGCCTTAGGTAAAGGATAAGATCACTACATTGCAAATGAATTGGGAAATTATTAGGAAATTCTGGATCTTTGGTAATTTCAAAGGGAATAAAATAAGTATACATTGGAGACTGATTTTTTTCGATAATTAGATCCACTAAAAAGCCGATCATTTTTGTTAAACTAGATTGAGTAATTGTAAATTCATCATTTTCACGTAAAATAAAAGATGGGATCATCGAAATCCCAGCCCAACGTTGAATCCGTAACCATTCCTTTAGATATGGGAGAATTTCTTTAGGCGCATTCCAAATTTGATTTGAATTCCAATCTAAGTCATAATGCCACACAACTATCATGCCATCTGATGTGATTCTTCATTCCATAGCAGATTAAGACATATAATCTTCAATTTTATCATAAATATGTGTAAATTAAGATCCAGTCATTATCAATTATAATAGAATACCGCAACAAGATTTTAAATAGATTGATTAAAATTCTTATTAAACCAATAGATTTAAAGGAGAGAGGATATTCAAACGTCTCTTTCCTAATAAAATTGTGTTATGGATTTTGATTGGGTGAAGTGGTGCAAAAATGGTTGAATGGACGGGGATTATACTTGCAGGTGGGCTAGGAAAAAGGCTAAGACCCGTTACCGCAGATCGCCCGAAACCATTGGTCCCCGTAGTCGGCAAACCCATGATTGTTTATGCGATAGATTTACTCAGATATGCAGGGGTAAAAAATCTCATCATTGTAGTAAAATATATGGGTGATAAAATTCGAAATTTCTTAGCTAATCAAGATTTTGGAGTAACTATCGAGATTCCTGATGTGGATCCATTGGATACCGCAGATGCAGTGCGCAAAGTAAGTGATTACATAAAAACAGAATATTTAGTTGTTTCTATGGCGGATATTATCACAAATATCCATATGGCAGAGTTTTTAGATTTTAAATTAAAGAAAGGAGGTATCGGGGCGATTAGTTTGGTCAGCACTGATGATCCTAATCGATTTGGTGTCATAATTACCGATGAAAATTATAAAATCCATTCTTTTCTAGAAAAACCTGAATCCATCGAACTATACCTCTCTTCTATGATTTCCACTCAAAATGTACATCTTCATAAAAATTTAATTAATACAGGAATCTATGCATTCCATCGAGAAATTCTTGAAATCCTTGATCGTACACCTCTTATGGATTTCGGGAAAGATGTCTTTCCCTACCTTCTTGAAAATAACTATTCCTTATATGGGTATATCGCACGGTATTATTGGCAAGATGCAGGAAATCCACAATTCTATAAATATACTAACTGGGATTTACTCCGAAAATGGGCATGGCCCATCGTGCCACCAGGCAAAGAAATCCGTGAGTATATTTGGATCGGCTTTAATTCACAAATTCCCGATCTTGGAAAAATTCATCAACATGTCGCCATTGGAAATAACACATCAATTGGGCTTAATACGCGCGTCGAAACTCTAACCGCAATAGGGAATCATGTTAAAATTGGAGATGATACACTCATTCGAGAAAGCGTCATTTGGGATAATGTCCAGATAGGAAATCATTGTCAGATCCTTAATAGTATTATTTGTGAGAATGTAGAGATCGGAAATGATGTCATTATTGAACCAAATACAGTGATCGCATCTAATTCTAAAGTAAAAGCGGGCACGAAAGTACCCGCTGGGCAGTTATTTGACCCGTATTCCCAAATTGGTTTTTGAATTTATTTTTTGTCTTCAAGGAAAGGATTTGAGATAGGAACATATTTAGGTTAGAAGAAGTAAAATTCAGAATAATTAGGTCAAAGAATTTTTTGGGTTGAAAATGATGGGAAAGTTAAAATCGATGCCTGTTTCAGCACCACTCTACCCAGAGCCACCATATCATTACAAGAATGCGGAGCTTGTAACGCTATTATTTAGTACGGATCGGGATAAGGTTGCAGATATTGTACCTCCTCCACTAAAAGTTCCTCGTTCGCCTATTGTCATGGCATTTGTCGCATGGTATCCAGAAACGACTATAGGTCCTTATCATGAGGCTGCCACTTTCATTCAATCGTATTTGAAGACACAGACAAGTGAAGGGGGAAAACGGATAGAAGGTTTCTATTGCAATTCTATGTTCGTTGATTCGGATATTGCTTTGGCTGCAGGGCGTGAAATTTGGGGCTATCCCAAGAAGTTAGCTGAGATGTCAGTTCAGATTGAAGGTAATAAAGCCATTGGACTTCTTCGTAGAAAAGATACTGATATTATGAAAATTACTGTTGATCTTCAGAATCCCCTTCAACAAATTCCAGATGCTGAAACGCTAACTTTAAAGCAAATTCTCAAGCCAGATGGTACAGGAATTGAGATTCAAGAATTCATTAGAACATCTATGAAAATGGAAGCAATTGATATTAAAGCTGGTCAAGCTACGATAGAATTCCAAAAGTCAGAGGATGACCCTTTATATCATCTCTCACCTAAAACGGTAATGCAAGGATTATATGGGACAATTAATCTAGTTCTACCATATGGGACGGTCGTCTGGCGCGCGACCCCATAACTAATCCTTTTATTTTTGTAGGTGTATGGTAATGAGTTTGGATATAAAAGTCGTAGTTAAATCGCTGGAGAACATCGTGGGACCTGAATATGTTGCGACAGAAAGGGAAATTTGCTATGTTTATTCCCAAGATTGTAGCATCGAGAAAGGATATATCCCAGATATAATTATTCGCCCAAATACAACCGAAGAAGTTTCCGAAGTGATGAAACTTGCTAATGAATATAAAGTCCCTATTTACCCGCGAGGTGCAGCGGCGAGCCTCGTATTAATGGGTGTTCCATTAAAGCCTCACAGTCTGGTAATGGATTTAACCCGGATGAATCGGATAGTAGAGTTTGATGAAGAGAGTATGAGCGTTACCGTAGAAACAGGAATAACATGGGGTGAATTAGAACTCGCTTTAAAAGAAAAAGGTTGGTATACTGGATTTATAGGTCCGGGACCAGGCTACTCTAGCACCATTGGTGGCGCAATCTCGGTATGTTCTGTATATTATGGGAGTGCTAAATACGGAACGGCTGCGGATATAACCCTTGGTCTTGAAGTGGTACTACCTACTGGTGAAATTATCCGTACAGGTTCTGCTGCACTAGAAAAAGCAAAACGACATACTCGCTATGGAATTGGATTTGATGCAACAGGATTATTCTGTGGCGATCAAGGAATTTTAGGGGTCAAAACCCAAGCGACGCTTAAACTGTTCCCGTTACCAAAGGCGATTGGGTTTTTCACCTTCGGCTATGAAGATCTCGATACATGTCATAAAGCGCTTTATCAAATGGCGGCTTTACATATTGCATCAGATTTGGGCTATGTTGATCAAATAAAAGTGCCTATGGGACCGCGGAAATACCGTTATTTGATTCATGGGAAAATTGAAAGCCATAGCGATGAAGAATTTACCGCGCAGATGAATCTTTTTAAGGAAATTGCCAAAAAAACAAATGGAGAAGATTTAGGTCCTAGTCTTGGTAAATTACTCTTTGGCGATATGGTCTATGAATATTTTCCTATGGCAGGAGCCTTCGGGAATTATGGAGCCACATGTAATAAGGTCCCCATCGCTCAAGCGAAGGTATTACATGAAAAATTTATGGCGTTACAAGAGAAATATGAGGAGGAAATAAAGAAATACAACATATTAACGGTCTGGTACACGTTTATTTCAGGTTCATGTATTGATATATTACCGCAATTCCAAATTCCTGTGGACAACCCAGAAAGCCTTGAGTTTGGACGCAAAATATGGAAAGAATTTATTGATAAAGAAGTGCGTGAAGAAGGATGTATTCATTATTGGCTTGGAAAAGTTATAGGCGACCGAGTAGCAGAGTGCTATCAACCATCATATTATGAGTTTGTGAAAAGAATTAAATCAGCTTTAGATCCTAACAGAATCTTAAATCCAGGGCTCTTAAAATTGTGGTAACTGCCTCATTATAATTGCCTTATTATAAGGCAAGGATGAATACTATCCTCAGATCCTTTTTGGTTTCTCGAAAAGAGATTTAGCCCCAAATCATCATCGGATAGTAGGTTTTGCGGCTAATAATTTATAATTCAAAAATTGATATAAAATTTGTTGGAAGGAAAATTTTGTGCCTTATCAAATTATACTGAGTACGGATCCTGGCATAGATGATGCCTTGGCGATTATATTTCTTAGTAAATTAAAAGTGCTGAAAGCCATTTGGACGACGGTAGGAAACAACACACTTGAGGTCTGCACACATAATGCCATGAAATTATTGGAGTTACTCGGAAGAAAAGAGATTCCCATTATAAAAGGAGCAGCTCAATCATTATCGTTGAATTTGGATTTTATTGCTGAAGTTCATGGGAAGGATGGATTAGGGAATACCTTTCTGCCCTTGCCTGACGCCTCTAGTTTCATTTGGAAAAATCTCGATTATATCATTTCAATTCTAGAGGAAAATCCAGGAGAAATCACGATTGTTTCAATAGGCCCTCTCACCAATCTCGCCATATTACTCCAGAAAGCTTCCAAAAAGACTTTGAACTCCATTAAGGAAATAATAATCATGGGAGGTGCCGTAAATGTGCCTGGAAATGTAACACCTTATGCAGAATTTAATATTTACTCTGATCCTAAAGCTGCCAAGTTAGTTTTAACGAGTAAGTTGCCCATGATTTTGGTTGGATTAGATATAACTCACAAAGTTATCTTGACAGAAGCCCATATTCAAGTTATCGAAGCTAAGAGAAGTCCATTAAATGAGTTCATTGCGAAGATGTCCCGTTATTATCTAAAATTTCATAAAAGAATACAAGGAGGCTATTTACATGATCCGTTAGCCGCGGCTGTTGCTATCGATCCCTCCTTGATCACAACACAAGATTTTTTTATCGATGTAATTTTAGATGATCCTCTGAAATTCGGACAAACATATCCAACCAAATCTCGGGAAGCGCCTGTTATCTCGGTCGGTGTTGATGTAAATAGCGAAAAGTTCTTGAATTTTTTCATGAACACGCTTTTAAAATAAAATTATGCTTTAAACAATAAAATTTTCTGAAAAAATTTTAATTTTGGAAAAGTTTTAGAATTAGTTCTAGAAGATTTTTGTCTAAATTTAGAACATATATAGAGAGGAGTTCATAAAAGAAATAAATAACTAAAACTTTTTTTTCTTTTTGACGAACTTTAATTTTCCTTCCTTTTTTTGGTAAAAAAAGAAAGATTATTGGCCAGAAGGCATGTATTGCATGAGCATTTTAGCAAGATCTTGAAGGGACATACTTTGAAGAATAACTTTTCCAGGTCCCGTTAGTTGAACTAGGAACAAGCCTTCGCCGCCCCATAGGAAAGATTTGAGCCCTTTAACTCGTTCAATAGAATATTCCACCGTACTATCCCACATCACGACCGACCCTGTATCAGCACGAATTTGTTCTCCCGGTTCCAAATCAAGTTCAATTAGCTCGCCAGCAACAGCAATAAAAAAAGTTCCAGGACCTGAAATTTTCTGCAAGATAAATCCTTCTCCACCAAAAAATGCGGAACGTAATTTTTTCTGAAAGGTCATTTCTAGCGTTACATTCGCTTCGCTCGCAAGGTAAGCATCTTTCTCCGCAATGACGTATTCACCTTCATCGAGAGTCCTAGCCATAATTGTACCTGGTACGGAAGGTGCGAAACCTACAGTTCCTGGTCCATCTTCGGCAATGAATTTACATAAAAAAAACGATTCTCCACTCATCATCCGTTTAAGGCTTTTCCAGAAGCCGCCTTTCATTTTTGTTTCCATCTTGACATTATGGCTACTAAATAGAAATTTTCCAGTTTCAGCCCAGAGCTCTTCATTTGCATCTAATTCGATGACGAGATGTTGCATAGTCGTACCTAAAATTTTATACTTCATTTACTCAACCTCTTTAACTAAATTCTTAAGTCTTAAAGATTTTATACTTCCTTAAATTTAAAGTTCCATTTATTTGAAAGATAAATTGAAGGAAGGCTACATTTGACAGAGGCTAAAGATCTTAGAATTACCCAATATAGAAAGGAAATTTACAAATGTACACGTTGTGGGTATTGCCGGGAGATGGTTCGGGAACGAGACAATACGTTCCGAATTTGTCCTATCCGGGAAAATACAGCTGGTTTTGAGGCATATACAAGTAAAGGTAAAATGATGTTAATGAGAGCTATATTAGAGGGCGAATTGGAATTTACTCCCAAATTAGCTGAAATATTTTTTACTTGTAGTACATGCGGTAATTGTCGCGAGCATTGTCCTGTTGATATCGCGACTACTGATATTTTTGAAGCTTTTCGTTGCGATTTAGCAGATAGAGAGTTGTCGTTACCGCAGCATATTCTAATGGGACAAAAAACGCTAACTGAAAAGAATCCATATGGAGAACCTCAGTCAACACGAGTAGTATGGCTAGAAGAAACTTCATATCTTCAAAAAGAAGCACCAATTGCATATTTTGTGGGTTGTACTTCTTCTTTTCGCCAAGTAGAAATAGCCAAGGCGACATTTAAGATTTTAAAAGCGCTGGGCGTTGATTTTACATTGTTGGGTTCCGATGAATGGTGCTGTGGATCTCCCTTATTTCGGACGGGACAAATTGAGATTGCAAAAACCGTTGCACAACATAATATTGAAAAATTGAAGGAATTAGGGATTAAACAGATTTATTTTTCCTGTGCAGGATGTTTTCGTACATTTCAGACAGATTATCCAAAATATTTTGGAAAATTAGATTTTAAAATCGAATCTATCTCAAAAGTAATTTTATCTGCCATTAAGAAAGGAGAATTAGACCTCAAAGATGAACCCTCAATTAATATAACATACCACGATCCCTGCCATACAATCCGTATGACCAAAAAACCAGATCAAACGCCTCGAAAGCTTATTAAGGCAATTCCTTGGATAAACTTGAAAGAAATGCGAAGTAGCCAGAAAAGTAGTATGTGCTGTGGAGCAGGAGGTGGTATGAAAGGTGGATATCCTGAACTGGCAATAAAAATTGCTACCACACGAATACAACAAGCATTACCCTTAAATGTGAAATATTTAGTCTCGACCTGTCCATTTTGTAAGCGAAATTTGTCAGATGCTCAGCAAGCCCATAATTATCCATTAGAAATTCTTGATCTCACGGAACTCATCGCTCGTCGGCTGAAATAATCATTACAATCTATAAGTAATTAGTTTTATTCTAAAAAGTCTAGGTATTTAAAAAGAGGGGTGTTTAAAAAAGTTTGACAATAATTGACAATCGATAATCATTTAAAGATGATTAAATGAGAAAACCAGCATCAGTTTTGGTAGTAGTATTTCTAACTTTGATAATTTTGGGATCTTCCAAATCTTTAGCCACAACGACTCAATGGTTTCCTTCTGAAGGGACAAATTCGGACTTTGCCATCAGCTATAACATCTATTTTCAGAATGGATCAAGGTTTGAAACCACAACATTTGATTTGTACAATGTGTCTTCTACGATAATAGCAATCCCTTCCGTATTAAAATACTGCTTTACATATCCGAGCCCAGGTGGGACTTCAATCGCCAATAATTCGCCTCTTACCCTCAGGTATTCATACTCTGAGTACTCGCCCACAACTTGGCAACGAACCATGATTCTATTGGCAGATAATTTAAACGGCTCAAACACGTTATATCTCTATTATTTTATCGATGAGACATTGACCATATATCGCTATTTCTGTGTTGGAGTGGATACCGTCGACAAAAGCAATTTTTGGACTTCCTTTTCACCTGGGCAAATTCCAGATTATTTTGACTGCTCATTAGGGCCAGGAAGCTTTGTCTATGATAATAAGTATATTATCGCAAGCATCACCACTGATCAAATTATCGCGTTTCAGTCATATGGAGATACAAATGAAACGCTTATAGCAGGAAGAGATGGAAGAGTACAAGTATACTCAATTGCTTTTTCAACAGGCGATTATTCAGCGAGAGGAATCATTTCTACAACCTTTATCTTAAGTCTTATCGAATCGGAATCTCCAAGCTCCTCCCCCATATCCGCATTTTCCTTGATGACCACAATTGGAGTCATTATATTCAGCAGTCTATTAATCCAATTTGGATTAAAACCAAAAGACCGCCTATCTTTTCCCTAACCTCACTTTTTCTTTTTATTCGTAACGGATTAAGGTAAAGTCTCCTATGATTTGGCTTCGTAAAGACTAAAAGTTTATAAGAACGGAAGTATTTATTTGTACAATATCTTATGTAGATATAGTAGATAATAAAAAGTCTATTTGTATCACAAATATTCTATAGAAAATGTTAAATAATAGTAAAGATCCATAAATATTCATTGGTCTACTTTCTCCTTATCTATTAGTTTTGGTTGAAATTTAAAGATGATAAAATTAGTATTCGAGGACGAGGTTAAAGAAAAACATAGAGTTTTATGGCTGTATTGTAAAGCGGTCATTGATTTAATTTCTAACCTGCAAATTTCGGAAATACCGGGTGGTTTCGCTTTCAAAGTCGAATTATTTGCGATACCGACGAAAATTTTTGACTATGAAATGGAGTTATCATCATTAACGGAGACCAAGATAGAGAAATATTCGGCAAAGGAGATAAAAGCCACAGAGGGGTGATTTAATGGAGTTGGAAAAAAAGAAGCAAAAAGTCGATAAATTCGATGAATTGTGGCTGCCAATTCCGATGTTAGAATCCGAAAATCTATATGAAGAATGGCAAGAGGCCTATGATTGGGTCTGGGAATTAATCGAGAAAGTTAATAAAAAGAAACGTTAAGAATTGCGATTTATAAAGAAACTTTGAATTGCAAGCTTGAAAGGAAAAATAAAAATTAGGGGATATCTCCTTTTTGAGTCTGTAGCCATTTTAGCAACTTTCTTGAACATTTTAGGGCGCTATCATAGGTACATTCAAGTCCTGGTCCATTTCCTTCTGCCGTATCACCAGCGAAGAATAAGCCCTCCACATCCTCGGATACGTTACGTGGCTTAAAGGCACCTGTCATCCCTACACGTTTTGCAGTCCCAAGAACCATTTCACTTGAACCACTAAAATGCCAACCTTTCAGTTTTTTTAACCGAGGAAAGAGATTATTCAATTCATTTATTAACACTTTTAAGCGTTCTTTTGTAGCCTTTTTGTCTTTAATTTCCTCGGGAGTAGCCACCACTCCGTAAAACATATAATGTTGCCCAGGAGGGGCTAAGCCTTCAACCAAAGCTGAAGGAACAGATAAATATCGCGGTCTTTTACCAGGTTGAAACACAATGGCACCCCAGCATTTAGGATTCCAAGGAAAATCATCTAAAAGTTCTTCTTTAAAAGCAACACCAATCCCTTGTGCACAGGATTGTTTATCCTTTAAGGAGTGAATCTTTTGAATGAATGAAGCTGAGAAATGTTCCTTTGAAATAATCTCAAATAGATTTTGAAGTGGAATTGTAACGAGTATTGAATCGGCTTTTATTTCTTGTTGGAGAATTCGACCATCTTTTTCTGATTTCTTGGTCTTGATTCCAACAACTTTTCCATTTTTTACTAAAATTTCTTGAACAGGAGTAGATGTGAGAATAGTTCCGCCATACGTTTCACAAATGGAGCCCATTAACTCAGAAAGCGATTGAATACCACCAGTTCGAGGATATGTAATTGGTCGTTTGGAAGAAAAAAGTTTTGAAAAGCTCCTAACGAATTCGCCAGCTGAACCCAATTCGGGAGTGATAGTGATCATGCCATTTATTGCTCGTAATAGTTGTTGAAACTGGTGATATTGAGAGTACTTCCCGAAATAATCTTTTACAGAGATATTATCAAGTTTATCGGCGTCGTCATCAGTCGAGTTTCGTAGAAAATTTAATAATTCGATAAATTTACCCCCATGTCCCCAGATCCGGTCTACTTCTTTAAAACCCTCATTAGAAAAATCAAAGACTTCAACGTTAATTTCTTCTTCAGCATCATAGAAGGCTAATAGAGGTGTATAATCCACGAGATCAAGGTCTATTTCAAGCTCATTTTCTATTTTTTTTAATGCTCCTAAATCATAATATGGAATTCCATGCACACCTGTATCAATACGAAATCCATTTGGCAATGATAAAGTCGATGCGCGTCCTCCGAGATGATCACTTTTTTCTATGAGTAGAACTTTTAGGCCCCATTTGGATAATAATGCAGCAGATGCAGTTCCTGCAGCACCACCACCAATGATTATTACATCGTATATTTCATTTTCCATTTTTACGATTCACCGATCCATTTTCAATATTAATCTCTAATTCTTTTTTAAGAATATTCTAGAAACTCTTTGTGGAATAAGTCCTTAACATGTTTTGTATTAATAAATGCAGCAAAGGAACGTTTACCTTATCGTAACTATTCTTTTAAATATATTTTCTTTAACTTTATCAGCAAGTTTTTGAATATCTTCTTCATTTAATTCACTTTTTAAAAACAATACGTCAATCAACTTTAGTTTTTCTTCGTAATCCATTTTATCTAGCAATTCAAGCTTTTTTGGAAACTTTTCAATTGTCTGGCGAGTTACTTCGCTCCAACGAATCACTTTATGCTTTTTCATATTAAAAATACTTCCCGAAATAATCTTTTACAGATTATTTAATCGAGGTTTTGTAAGTTTGCCTTCAAGGGCATATTCAATTGTTTTAAAGAGTTCTGGACCCTTTGCAGGATTGGCTATTTCGCCGCTAAGAAGAAGTTTTGGTTCGTGGAATGAGGGGATAATATGAATCCAGCCAAGTTCGGGTCCGAAGAAAATTTTTAAACCGATTAAAGTATCAATAATCTTAAGTCCTGGTAAGTTATCTTCTATGATCTCATGAAAGTGTTTGTATATCTCAGGAGGTGGCGTTATTTCATAATAGGTTTTTATTGTTTGGGGGACATCAGCGAGCACTTCAGTTAAAGTTTTCCCGCTTTTAGCAATAATTTCAAGTAATTTTAGAGTAGTAAGTGCGGTATCCGAGAAAAATGCATATTCTGGAAATCGGTATTTACCTGTATCAGATCCTCCAAAATGAGCACGGCGAACTCTTACCGTATTTGCAACGTTTCCTGGAATATTTTTCACGCGAATTAATTGTGCATCTGGGATCTTATTTATGATATCTTCCAAGACTTTGGTAGTAGTTTCTGTTGTAACGAAGATTTTTGAACCCTTTTTTAATTCTTCTAAGACAAAGAGGGTAAGAAGTAGATCAGACGAAATATAGTTTCCTCGCTCATCAAAGTAAATTGCACGAGATCCATCTATATCGTAACACACCCCAAAGTTGGCGTCAGTGGATTTAATAACTTTTGACAATTTTTTAAGTGAATCGAGAGATGGTAAAGGTTTCAAAAGTGATGATTCATAAGCATTTAGTGCGATGACCTCAACTCCAACGCGGGTTAATAGTGACGGGACAATTGATCCTATCGGGCCATTTGAGCAATCTGCAACGATATTCAGATTTGAATCTTTAAGGAGATTTTTATCAATAAATTGTGTAATTGCACGTACATATAACTCATTTATTTCCATAGTTTGAATTAAATTTCCAATTTGGTTCGATTTACTTCGTTGAATTTGATCATTTTCACAAATTTCTAAGAGAACCCGTATTTTTTGAAGATCATATTCAATACCACTCCGATTATAAAGTTTCACTTCAATTTTATTGCTATGATGGGCATGATGTGAAGTGAACATTGCGCCTCCAACAGTTCCAAAGCGGCGTATAGCAAATTGAAGAACGGGAATGGGAGCAGCCGTAAGGTCCATTATATTTAGCCCTGCACTCATAAGTCCAGCTACAAAGGCGCGTTTTAGCATACGTGAGTCAGCGCGGAAGTCGCGAGCTAAGGTAACAGTACCACTTTTTAGCATTGTGCCCCAAGCAGCTCCTAATGAAGCGGCAATTTCAGGAGTAAGATTTTCATTAGGTTCTGCAACGATCCTTGACCCAAGCAATAGATTTTTAAAATTCATGAAAAGGCTCTCTCGCAAATTAATCCTCTTTTCTACTTAGAAGAACATATTTAGTTAATTATTAACTTTTCTTAATTACCATTTGATATAATTGTTCATATTTTTCTGCGGATACTTGCCAAGAGAAATCTTTCTGCATAGCACGTTTCATTACTTCGATTCTTTGACGTTTATCTTTGTAAAAGTTAAGTGCTTCTTTAACAATTTGAAAGAGTTCTTGAGGTTCGTAATTCTGAAATACGAACCCAACACCTTTGCCCTCGGGACTTGTACGGATATCTGTAATACTATCAGCAAGCCCTCCCGTAAAACGTACTATAGGAATCGTTCCATAACGAAGGCTAATCAATTGATTTAACCCGCAAGGCTCGTACTTTGAAGGCATTAAAAAGAAATCGGCACCTGCTTCTATTTTATGAGCTAATTCATTATCAAATTTTAAGAAAATTGCTGTCTTTTTGGGATATTTTTTCGCCATTTTGCTGAAAAACTTGTGATATTTCTCAAGACCGGTTCCTAAGAGTATAAATTGCAAATTTAATTTCATAAATTCATCAAAAATCGCCTCGATTAGATCAAGACCCTTCTGTTCCACTAATCTTGAGATCATTCCTATGAGAGGAACGTCCTTTTGGGGTAGATTACATTCTCTCTGTAGTTCTATTTTGTTCAAATATTTTCGATCGAGCGAATTTCTATCATATTGATACCAAATAAAGGAATCAGTCTGTGGATCCCAAAGTTCATAATCAATTCCATTTAAAATTCCAAAAAGTTTCTTTTTCCTTTTCGATAAAAAAGATTCTAATCCGTACCCGAACTCTTCGGTTTGAATTTCTAAAGCATATGTAGGACTAACGGTATTTAAAATATCGGCAAACAAGATGCCTGCCTTCATTAAATTTAGTTTGCCCCAAAATTCCAATCCATTTTCAGCGAATAGCCTTGGATCTAATCCGGTTTTTGCAAATTTTTCGGGAGGAAAAATGCCTTGATATGCTAGATTGTGAATTGTAAAGATAGTTCGGATATTTTGATAAGGATCTTTCACATTATAAAGATTTTTTAGAAGGGCTGGAATAAGTGCAGTTTGCCAATCATTACAATGAATAATTTGAGGGATCCAATCAATGTATTTCAATAGTTCAAGAACTGCTTTTGAAAAAAATATTGCTCTTTCAGCATTATCTTCATAGTTGCCATAAATTTCATCCCGATTATAAAAATAATCGCATTTAACAAAATATACAATAATTTTTGTATTAGGATAGATAGTTTTTTCGATTTCTGCCTTAATATCAAAGTTTGGAACTTCATATTGAAGAGGTATTTGCTCTAGTTTAAATTGTTTAATATCGATTAAAGAATATTTTGGAATAATAATCCGTAGATCATGTCCTTTATTAGCCAGAGCTTTCGGCAAAGCTGCAGAAACGTCCGCTAGCCCACCCGCTTTAATATAAGGAACAAGCTCTGATGTAACAAATAGTATTCTCATGATATTTCACAAAAGAATCAATAATATTTTCCCACAAGTTTTTTAAATAAAGGTTTATTAATTTTAATACCTTGAGAATAAACATAAATCTGTTAATTAATTCTCCTATGAATTTAAAATTTCAAACAAAATATTTAAAAAACAAAATTCGTAAGGAAAAAAGAAAACTATTTTTACGTGCATGAAATTTGGACCAGAAATTCTGTCTTATGAATTAATCGGTGATTTATGAGTGCCAAAAAGAAAAAGAAAAACTGGAACTAAAAAGGTAGTTAAGAAACCTTCAACAAAGGTAACTACTACCAAAAAAACTCCTAAATCAAAAGCAAAAAAGAAAGTAACTACTAAAGCTGAAGAAAAAACTGAACCAATAGAAGAAAAACCTACTGAATTCAAACCAGCAATTGAAATAAAAAGCATAGTTAAACATGATTTTATTCCCACTCCAAAAATTTGGCCTGATCATCTGACAAGATATGAAAGATCACGTATAATCGGTGCTAGAGCTCTACAAATTTCAATGGGTGCTCCAATCCTTATTGAAGAATTAGAGAAAATTGGAAATCCTGTAGAAGTGGCTGAAAAAGAACTAGAATATGGGATTCTTCCTATTACAATTCGTCGGGTTTTACCAGATGGGGAAATTATTGATATACCATTACAAGAATTATTAAAACATGAATAACCTTCTTTTAATTAAGGAACTTACAAAAAGACATCGAATATCAATTCTAAATATCGTTATTTACGGAATTTTTGCTTTTATAGTCCAAGATCTTTTTTCTAAAATAACGTTTTTAATATTTATCCGACATCTTATTAACTGGTGAGAGTGGTTGCTCCCAAAGATAAAGAAGTTGAAAAATGGAGATACTGCAGTTTTTCGACACTTAAAAAGAGAGGATCTAGATGAAATTTGGGAGATTTTTAATAAAGTTGTCTCGGAAATGAAATATATTCCTGTAATTAATCCTGTAACTTCCCGTTTTGAAAAAGAAAATTGGTATTATCGCCAAAAAGAGGAAAATAACATTGTAATAGTCGCAGAATTAGAAAATCCTAATCAAATCATTGGACAATGCATGATTGAACATATAGGATGGGATGCAGCAATCCATGTGGGCGAACTGGGTATAATTGTTGATCCCGCATATCGAAATATCGGAGTCGGGAAGACTCTCATTCAAGAAGCTTTAAATGCCGCATCTAAAAAATTATTCGAGAAAGTCATTTTAAGTTGTTTCCACACGAACTTGCATGCTTTAAATCTTTATAAAAAAGTAGGATTTCAAGAAGTAGGATGTCGGAAAGAACAATTTAAATTGAATGGCACGTATTATGATGAAATTCTAATGGAATTATATCTGAAAGACTTCAAATATAGGGAATAAAGGTCATTAATCCGCTTAAAAAATAAAATTATGAATTAAAAAGAGAGAAATAAAGTTTTTATTTCTAATATTTTATCTTTGCTTTTAATATCTTCTACTACGTCGTTTCCGATAGCATTCCTGGCAATAGACTGGCCGAATCCCATCAGGTTTAAAGGGGACTTCTGTTTCTTTGGCACAATCTGCGCATATTACTTTATGCATTTCCCGTGGAGTATCGTTATATTTTCTATATTGCATTATTTTACACACCTATTTTCTTTAGGATCCTGAAAAGAAAATCTTGAATTTTTGAAAAGCTATATTTATCAAATAAAAAAAGAATTTCAATCAATGGTTCCTACTAAGATGGTAAAGGCATGCTTTTTAAATCTTTTTAAATTTGAGATTTTTAAAAGGTATGAACAAGAAAATTAAAGAAATTAAAATTTTTTTTGCCTATTGAATCATTTTTAAAAATTTAAAAAATTGGTTTTTCTCTTTTTAGAATTCTACCCAGATCAACGAGTAAATCATAAGCTTCTTCAAAATAAAGAGGTTCAAATTGCCAGTCTTTATCTAAATCATCCTTAATCAAGAAGCCATAAACACGGTAACATTTTGGACAGATTTTTTGACGTTCTTGTGTGTGCAGTTCATCGTCCCCATCCTCATCAATAGGTTGAGGTTTTGAAACGACTAATTTTAGACGGCAGAAGGGACACTCTGTATAGTCTCGGGTCAATTGTCTTAATAATCCATATCGTTTTTCTAATTCAGCTTCATCGGTGTCAGAAACACGGTCTTCTTCATAAGCATTCATACATTCTACCGAGCAAAATGATTCACCTGGAGTATCTTTTCCACATTGGGGACAGGGCATTTTTCTTCTCGACCGTCTGATTTTTTTAAAATTATTTGTTTTTTTGATCCCTTTTTTAACTAGAACCTAAATTGAATAAATCTAGTTTTATGTGTAAAATAGTAAAATCTCTTATAAGAGTTTGTAAATTTTTAATTAAAAATAGGAAAACGCGCCTTTTCCCAAAACAATGATTAATACCCGAAAATCTAAGTATATATCATATAA
>SUPS01000310.1 GCA_005191415.1 Candidatus Helarchaeota ASGARD archaeon Hel_GB_A | reverse complement strand
GAAAGTTGAAGAATTATCCAAAAAGCTCGAAGAACGCGACCAGAAAGTTGAAGAACTAACTCAAAAAATTGAAGATAGTACTTCTAAAATTGAAGAATTAAACACTAAACTTGAAGAATTATCAGTAAAATTACCGAAACATGCTCCTCCTGTACTGACCTCCCCGACACCGACACCTACTCCGGCACCGACACCTACCCCGACACCGACACCTACCCCGACACCGACACCTGCACCTAAATCCGATATTGTACCTCCCCCTACGGTATCATCTCCTTCCCAAATTACCCGCCCCTCGCCTTCAATTCCCCCTGCCTCTGAAGTCGAATGGAAAGATACCGATGATCCCTTAAAAATTCTTTATATCGAGGGTGATGTCATTACTGAAGTAACTGGCTTGAACTCCTCTCAGGTAGGAATACTCTTAGATAAACAAAATAAGATAATCTGGGTCTGGAAAGGATCAAATGCCAGCCGCATTAACGCCATTCGGGCAAGTACTAAAGCCCCATCCATCCGATCAAGTTACCGACTTTATAATTGGAAAGTTGAATTCATTGACCAAGGCGAAGAACCCGATGAATTCCCACAGGACGTAATTTCCTCAGAATCATAATGTTGCCAGCTGTTGCCGACTATTAAATCGATTTTAGAATCTTTATTTTTTCTCTTTTTTCAATCCCTAAAGCAAGTCCCACACATCCCGTAATCATCATATCTCCTAGTGGATTTGCAAATGAATAGGGAAGATGTGTTTGTGTTATTAATTGTCGATGAGGACCGGTAACTAAAATTGGGAATGAATTCGGACATGGTTTTCGAGTTAACGCGCCATGTCCTCCTTTTTGCCAAATTTCTTCATTTGTAAGATTTCCTTGAACCAACTTTTCAATAGCCCATTCTAATCGGGAAGGCGTGATTGCAGACGTATGAAACTCAAAATATCCATAAATCTCTCCTCTTGAATGGGTCGCGGCGGCTGTATGCCCATTTCCAATATCCATTGAAATTAAATTCTTCTCAAATGGTTGAGAGTAGATCGCTCCTTGAATTGCCGCGAAGACTGTATCCATCACATAAATCCGACTTTTAGGGTAAAATTCTCTAAAATATTCTATAATAGTTCTCATTCGTAACAAATAGGGAGGAACTTGCAATTCAGAGAAAAGAAATGAATCAAAAACGGGATCTTTCTCCAGTTGCTTTTGAATCCAAAAGCCACGGAATTGAGTACTCGATCCTTCAGCTTTACCGTGATCTTGAACAGCTATTCCAATTATATCAAAATTATATTCAATTCCTTGAGTTAAAAGAAATTTATTAAGAATGTCTGGGAGAAAATCCGCTGTCTGAATTATTAATCCATCCTGATCACTCACAGATTCAAATTTTTTCTCAGAAATTATTTCAAAACCTTTCTCTTTTACTTTATTCAAATCATAATTGATAGTTTTAGCAGCTTCTTTCGTGATATAAATTCGAAATCCTTCTTGCAACTTTGTTTTTAAAGCCCCCGCTAAGGGATTTCCTCCCATCTCAATTCCTCCAACGTAGATATCCCCTTGATAATTAATAACCTGCTGAGCAAGTTGTTGCCCTCTTGTAGGGAGAACCATTTTGAAGATCTTTTCATTAAAGATTATAAGTATATCAGTGGTTCCAAATCCAATATCAATTCCTAAGAAATTCATGAAAAGATTCCTTCCATTAACTGAAAAATAAAATTACTATTAAAAATTACTATTAAATTAAAAAAAGAATAATGTTACCGGCTGTTGGTTGCTGCTAGCTAAGCCCTAGGACATCTTGCATAGAATAAATTTGCCCAGGTTCGCCTTTTTTCATTAGGAATTTAATTGCCACCAATGTCCCAGTCGCGAAGCACTGTCGACTGTGTGCACGATGTGTAACTTCGATTCGCTCTCCAGGACCTGCAAAGAGAATTGTATGTTCACCGACTATATCTCCTGCACGGATAGCATGAATACCAATTTCATCTGCACCAATTTTACGAGGGTTAAATCCTTTAGATCGGCCAAACTTTCCGATCTCCTCAATCTTTTTGTCGAGTGTTGTTGCAATAATTTGTGCTAATTTCATTGCCGTTCCACTAGGCACATCTTTTTTCCGGTGATGGTGGGCTTCTATAATCTCAATGTCGTAAGTGGATAATAATTTTGTTAATTGCCCTGAGAGACTAAATAAAATATTTACTCCTAATGACATATTCGGTGAAATAACCGCACAAGTTCCATGTTCCTTGACCAATTTTGCAAAATTTTGAAGAAACTCTGAGGAAAGTGCGGTTGTTCCAATAACACTTTTGATTTTTTGTTTTACTACTGCAATACAATTCTTTTCTGCTGCTTTGGCAATTGTAAAATCAACATAGACATCTGGTCTGGTCGTTTGCAAGACTTCTTCGAGTTTATCTCCACTGGAGATTGATACATTTATTGGGTCAAATCCATGGAAAGATCCAATATCTTTTCCCTCATTTGGAGATTGAGGCACCGTAAAGCCCGCTACTATTTCTAGTTCTGGATCTTGGATTACATTTTTGGTCACTAAGCCCCCCATATTCCCGTCTACGCCTGCTATCGCAACTTTTATCATGTTTATATCCGTCCTAATTGCTTTACTTTATAATAAATCTAAATTTTTGAGAACTGTGCGTATTTTCTCTGTATTTTCTGCAGTTGGCTCTACTAAAGGCGCCCTTAGATACCAATTTTCAATTCCTGCCAGTTTCATTAATTCTGCCGCTTTCTTACAGGGGCCAGGATTCGTCTCTATAAATAGGACTTTAAATAATGGTAGTAGCTTATAATGTGCTTCGCGTGCCTTGGTGTAATTACCTTGAATTAAATTAGTCATAAAGGATGCCATTAATTTCGGTGCGACATTTGCAGCAACGCTAATTACACCTGTTCCTCCCAGAGTACAAATAGAATAGGTCAAAGAATCATCACCTGATACCACAACAAAACCAGAGGGCGCCCCTGCAATAATATTCATAATTTGTCCTAAATTTCCAGAGGCTTCCTTAATTGCGACTATATTCTTATGTTTTGCGAGTTCCAATGTTGTACTTGCCTCCATGTTTCTTCCCGTTCGGGAAGGCACATTATAGAGTACTATCGGTATGTTGGTTTCATTTGCTAGTGTCGTAAAGTGATGTATCAAGCCTCTCTGGGTTGGTTTATTATAGTAAGGTGTAATTATCAATGCCGCATCGGCTCCTGCATCTTCTGCATATTTTGTTAAATCAAGGGCTTCATGCGTCGAATTTGATCCCGTACCCGCCACTACGGGCACTCGTCCATTGGCTTGATCTACAACTATATCAATCATTCGTTTATGTTCTGCATGGGTCATGGTGGCAGATTCACCTGTCGTTCCACATGGGACCAATCCATGCGTACCTTGTTCAATCTGAAAATCAACGAAAGTTCTGACTGCATCTTCATCAATACTTCTATCTTTTTTCATTGGTGTGATCAAAGCGACAAAACTTCCTTCTAACTTTAGCATAATTTTTCACCCTATTATCTAATAATTGCTAATAGCAAAATCCCCTCACGTTAAAAAGATTTTGACTGAAATTTAATGAGTAGTGAAATA
>SUPS01000309.1 GCA_005191415.1 Candidatus Helarchaeota ASGARD archaeon Hel_GB_A | reverse complement strand
AATTAATGATACGGGCTATTATATTGCGGAATATTACATTTATGACAATAATAATGGCTATACAGGTTTAATGGGTACTCTTGATTATTCAACTTTAACGAAAAAATGGTCCAAAACAAGAATCGATGTCTCTGCGCTTCAAGATGGGGATTATTATATTTTTATATACTTTGAAAATTATGCGACTTGTGGGCATAGTATACATATTGTAGGAGATTCTAGTGAATTTGCTATCGATAATACACCCCCTTTATTGGGTGATATGCCAAATAACGTTGAGTATGTAGTAGGGACACGAGGACATCAAGTTAAATGGCTTTTAACCGATCTACACCCAGGCTATTACTATATTTATTTAGATGGAGCGTTAGATGCTCAAGGGAGTTGGCAAAGCGGGCAAGAAATCGTGTATAATATTGATGGATTTGAGATAGGACGCTATAATATCACGATTGTGGTTAAGGATTCACACGAAAACCAAATAATCCATGAAGTCGTATTGACTGTGACGGAGGCGAAGGGAACTAATTGGTTAATGATTGTATTGATGGTAATAATAATTGTGGCAGCGGTTTTAGTAGCAAGTTTAGTTCTCATTCGGCGGCGAAGCATTCAACCCATACCAGGGATAGGCAAAGGAGTTTATAAAGAATCTCTTGACCAAATAGTGAAAAATATAATTTTCCTCCTTGAAGGGATTCCGTCCATTCCCATTGAAAAGATTGCAGAGAAAATCGGGTGCTCTTATAACGAAACCGAGGAATTACTAGTAATTCTTACATATAGAGAAAAAATCAAAGGTTTTATAGAGGATGGAATTTATTATAATGAAGCAGAATATTTAGATTAATAGACTGCCTTCATGGTAGCAATTAATTAAACTTATTTCCAATTTTTTGAAAGATTTGGGATTGTTGGTTTTATGTTCGAGAAATATGTATTACCCTTCATAGGGGGCAGGCATCCCTTCACTCAGGCAGATTTAGAAGGGATTGAAATCGCTGCGGTATTGATAGGTGCTGAGAGCGAAAAGAAGAAAAAGGAGAAGTTCATTGGAATATACAAAACATATTTACCTCTTTGGATTATTTCGATCGATGGCAGAAATGGAATTATGGTCGATGCTTTGATGCTTAATACAGACCATTTCCGAATGCGACGTTTTGATAAAGCTACAGAGCTCAACCCTGAACGTGACCTGTCCGCTGGATCGATATCCGACTTTATCTCAAAGTTACGACTTTTTGAATCTAAAATCAATGCCTATCAGAAAGAGAGTAAATTTGAGCTAAATGGGTATCTAGAACCGACAATTGCAAGCGAAATCCGCGTGCTTTTCGAACATATACAACAACAGAATATTTCGGATTTAATGGTAATGTCGCAACGGCTTTCCGAACAAGGGGCAATATTAATGTGTGAACCACTTATCTCGGTGTTTTACGTAAATGTGCAAAAAATTTTACAGGATTTATACCAGATTCCGATCATTGTAAATAATCAATTAACGCAGCTCTATAAAGAAATGGGTAATGTTGCCAGCGAATTTGTCAGTAAAGTCAGGGAATTAAAACAAAATGCTACGATTGTTGAAAATCAAGAGACTTATGAGAAGCAGCAGAGAAAAGTAGATACATTGATACATGAGCTCATGAGCTTTCGTGATGCAAAGGAGAGGGGGATCAATAAATTACGGAAACAAGAAGAGGAAATTAATTATCTAAATGATAAGATTCAACAAGGTTACTTGAACTTAATTACATCCATTTTCAATACGAAGAAACGAATTTTGGAATTGGGCACGCCATTTCAGAGATTATCCCAGCGCGGTGAAGCAGTTGCAGTCCTTCTACCAATTTATATTGCCATCTATCAAGAAAAGAAACATCGGAATGCCTATTTTACACCATATCTCTTAGATTTCGAACGAAAAAAGGAAATTAAGCATACAAAGGGTTTCGAAAGCCTCAAACGCCAATTTGAACATAAATTTTCCAAGAAAATGCCCCCTGGCATTTCTGAAACTCAAGAATATAATCTACTCTTTAAGCCAGATACCCAACAGCTGTTTAACGACGGCGTCCATAAATTACGCGAAACAAAGATCATTAGTTCCAAAACATATGTCCGCGTCATGGATGCTTACAACGAATTCTTCCGACAAGCTCGAGGACCATGATTTGATCAGTAAGTTTAAATTTTCTTCACCTATCATTAATTTCTTAAAGCTTTTTCTTCTAAAGATATAGTTATGAGAAAATCCAAAAAGATATTTTTATACTTTGGACTTCCTCTGTTAGTCTTCATGATTTTCATTGCAGTAATTTTCTACGTTCTCCATCTTTTGTGGTTTATGACCATAGGTGCCATTGTGCTCATTAGTATGTATCGCAAAGATAGGAAATTCATCACTTTGACGAAGTTAGGATGTATATTATTTCTCTGGTTCTTCTTCCTTTGTTGGAATCCAATCTATTGGCCTGGACAAATTTCACGGCATCTCAATCGAGGGTCGTTAATCACACCAAACGCACAATGTATCATCGATTTAAATAACACATTCGTTAATTCAGAGTTCTACCACGGTCCTTATAATCGAAGCACGATTCAAGGTCAATTACAAGAGCTTTCAGATATCCAATACTTCCTTTATAGCCCCAAGACCAATGATAACGATTGGATTAATTATACCTATGATTTCTTCCAGTATCCAGGAGTATTTGATCATATTCCCACACCAGAAGAAGTACTCAGTAATCGACAGGATGATTGTGATGGAATTGCCGTTGTTACAGTATCTTTATTGGTTCGCTTAGGATATGAAGCTTATGTAGCGGAGAGTGATTCGCATTGGTGGACGTACGTTAAAATCTATGGAGAAGATCTCAATGTATCAGTTCGTGGGAACACTTATATGGTCGTCTATTTGAATTGGTGGGAAGAAATTGGTGATCCTTATGTAATATTTAACCAAACGACAGTGATTCTTATGCAACCGCTTTGGGTTTCGTGGTTCGATCAAATGACAGACGGTTACTATATAGAAATAATCCAGGAATTTGGATGGCCTCTTTTAGAAAATCCTCTTGTCATTGGAATGTTACCGGTTGTACTCTTTGCCCTCGGTCTCATCTTTTCATTCGGCGTAGCATTTCCGCGTAAATATCCAAAAAAACGTATGCATCTAGTAAATGCTTTTCTTGCAGCACTTGTTCTTGGAACTCTCCTAACAGTATTCCTATTCCTCCCTGCAAACCTATTAAGCGCCGGAACTTTTATTCTTATAGGGAGTGTCACCCTCCTCGCTTTCGTTATCGACCGTGATTACGTCACAAGATGGCTGTGGAAGTCCGAGAAATAGAAATCTACTTTATAATATCCATTTTTTTCTTTGGCATTCTTTGATGAACCATTTCCTTTTTATTCAATTAAATCAATAACCAATAGAAAAGAAGGTATGATTCCAGGATGGAAGGTTTAACACAAGAATTTGAACAACTCATTCAAAGAATGAGAAATATTGATGAAAATTATAAGAAGAAATTATTATTTTTAGGGTTTCTCAATAAATATTTGTAAATGGTAAGTTTTATCTGAAAAGCAATAATTAAAAATTTCGAATGGTTT
>SUPS01000064.1 GCA_005191415.1 Candidatus Helarchaeota ASGARD archaeon Hel_GB_A | reverse complement strand
TGTATATTATCTTCAGTTAATAGATAACGCGATAATTTTTGTGGAGTTTAAATTAGAATTCCAAAAAAATTGATTAGGAAAAAGTGTGAATTATTTTGTGAAAAAAATGAATAGCCATATGGAAGTTAATGGACAGAGAATGAATACGGAAAGTAAATCGGATAAAATAAATGATGTAAAAGAAAAATTTTTTCAGGTAATTAAGAGAAAAATCGGGAATTTGTTGGTGGAAGAAATTTCAAAAATTATTGAAAATGAAGGTTTTAGTTCTAATCGGAAAATTATTCTTAAAATTCCCCATTTTTTAAAATCTCTCTTTTCATTTTACAATGATGAAGGCCTACTTATAGAAACGAGTCTTTTATACATTTGTTATTGTTTAAATTTAATGACAGATGAAATGCAAGTAATTTATGAGCAGAATTTAGCTGAGATTGAGAAAAATAGAGTTATATTATTGAAGATGAAAGAACTACTTCAGTTAAATAAAAGTGAGACTCCCGTATTCATATGTAAATTTGAATTACCAACATATATACTTTCAAAGTATTCGCTTATTGAAGATGACTTTGAAAATCTTATTATATTTGGATTAATTAAGATTTTCGAATGGTTAGGAGTATTTGATTCCGAATTTATTGAAAAATATTCAAAATATGAGATTTGCTTCTCCAGTGTAGTTCAAAGGCTCAATCTATCTGTGTGAACTTTAGGTAATTTAGGTCTCGCATTCTTTTCCAATATTTGATTTTACTAGTGCTTTAAATTCTTCTATTTTCTCAGGAGAATTACTAGGTTTAACCACTTCGAGAGCTTTTTCAAAATGATACATGGTTAATTCTTCAGCATTAATATCTTCACGAATAAGTAACATTACTGCTTCCCGACATAAATTTTCTAGATCAGCGCCTGAATAATTCTCCGTTTTAGCGGCTAACTTTTTGAGATCGAGATCCTTTACAGGCATTTCTTTGGTATAAATTTTTAATATTTCCAAGCGGGCTTCGTAGTCTGGCAATGGAACATATATGAGACGATCAAACCGACCAGGTCGCAGTAAAGCGGGATCAAGGATATCTGGTCGATTGGTGGCGGCTATGAGTACTACTTGAGACCGCTCCTGTAATCCATCAATTTCGCTTAGAAGTTGATTTACTATGGTTTCATTTACTTTAGATCCAGCAAATTCGCCTCGTCTCGATGCAATCGCATCTATTTCATCGAAAAACACAATTGATGGAGCAGCTTGTCGAGCTTTTCGGAATATATCTCGAATAGCTCGTTCTGATTCTCCTACCCATTTAGAGAATATCTCAGGTCCTCGGATAGGTATGAAGTTTGCCTCACTTTCAGTAGCAATTGCCTTTGCAAGTAAAGTTTTACCCGTTCCAGTAACTCCGTAGAGAAGAATTCCGCTTAAAGGACGAATTTTGAATTTTTTGAAAATATCGGGACGTTTCAAAGGTAATTCCACGGCTTCTTTTAATTCTTGTTTTACTTGCTTTAAACCTCCAACTTGATCCCATTTAACATTAGGTATTTCCAGAAGTACTTCTCGCATAGCAGATGGTTCTACAAGTTTCATGGCTGCTTCAAAATCTTCCCGGGTTACTTTTAATGAAAATAAAATTTCCGGAGGGATTGTCTCCGTATCAAGGTCAAGTTGGGGAAGAACTCGGCGTAATGCATGCATAGCGCTTTCGCGACAGAGTGCCGCAAGATCTGCACCCACAAAACCATGGGTACGGATTGCATATTCTTCGAGATCAACATTTTTTAGAGGCATACCTCGTGTGTGAATTTGGAGAATTTCGAGACGTCCTTCTCGAGTGGGAACTTTAATTTCTATTTCACGATCAAATCGACCTGGACGTCGAAGAGCAGGATCTAAAGAATTAACACGATTCGTTGCAGCAATTACGACAACTCGTCCCCGACTTCTGAGACCATCCATCAGAGCTAATAATTGGGCTACTACGCGACGTTCTACTTCACCTGTAACATGTTCTCGTTTTGGTGCAATTGAATCAATTTCATCGATGAAAACTATGCTAGGAGCACTTTTTTCAGCATCTTCAAATACTTTTCGAATCTTTTTTTCACTCTCTCCATAAAATTTGCTCATGATTTCAGGTCCATTGATTGGAATGAACGTGGCATCGGATTCATTAGCCAAAGCTTTTGCAAGTAAAGTTTTTCCGCATCCAGGGGGACCATGAAGTAGAACGCCTTTCGGAGGTTCTATTCCAAGGCGCATGAAGAGCTCAGGATGTCTTAATGGCAATTCAATCATTTCTCTAACGCGCTGGATTTCTTCTTCCAATCCACCTATATCTTCATATGAAACTAGTACTTCTTTATATGAAACTTCGCGAGGTAATTGTTTTAAAACTTCTATACTTGTAGATTTCTCTACTTTTACTAATCCTGAAGGAAGTGTATTAACAATAACATAAGTAATCTCTGCGAGAGTAAAAGAGGCGGTATCTTCACTTACGATTTTGATAAAATCGCCATCTTTTACGGGTTTCCCAATTAAATATTCCTTCAAAATATTTTGGATAATTTCAGGATTATTAATATTATAATTAGTATGAGTAGAAGCGATGGTTATCTTTTTAGCAGGTTTTAAAGAAACTACTTTACAATTCACAATTTCCCCGAGATTAGTCCCTGCATTTCCCCGAACTAAGCCATCCATACGGATTACACGCTGACCCCGGTCCTCCTCCGGTCCTGTTAAGGCTATAGCGCCAGTCGTTTTATTTCCAAGTATTTCAACAAATGTTCCATCTGAAATTCCTAATTCTTGCATTATATCTGGGTCAATTCGAACTCTAATCTTTCCTACGTCTTCTTGCAACCCTTCTGAAACGCGAAGTGAAACTTCTTTTACGGTTGTCATATTTCTATCTGCTCCAATTTCTATTTTTAGACATGTATAAACTTGTTATATGCCATCTTTGATAATGATCTAAAAATAATTGAGATAAATTTTTCCTATTTTTTGAAAGAATTCAATTGTAAATTGATTTTAGACACAATATCATTTAAATCTTGAATGTTCTTATTTATTATGAAGGGAAGTTCGGTTCTAAAGTCATTTCAAAAAGATTGAAGAATTTTTATGAGAAATTTCTTGACTAATTATCTCAATAACATGTAGATGGTACAAGCCTTTTTAAAGAGGAAAGAACATTCTTCATTACAAGAGATAATTTCCTCTGGAATCTAATAAGGGATTGTCATGAAATTAAAATTAAAAGAATTCATTTTGGAGAATGAAAAAGGTGGAAAGGTAACTATTTCCTTTGATGATTCATTTTCTCCAGAGGATATTGTCCAGGTTTTAGAAAAATTACAAGATAAAAAACCTGTCGTTGAAGAAAAGTCGAATTCTCCTTCGGTTGCAACGCTTGAATTTAGCGAAGATTATGAATCATTAACAATTCGAGAGAAGTTAGAATTAATTGTAAATCAAATAAAATATGGATGGTTTACCTCAGACCATATTCGCGAACTATATCAATTTCATTTTCATGAAGAGATAAAACCAAGTACTGTTTCAACTTATTTAGCCCGAATGTTTAACGAGAATATCCTAGAGAGGCGTGGCTCTCGAGCTAAACGTGAATATCGTTTAGCAGAGACACAATTTCCCTCGCTTGAGTACATCAAAGAAGTACAAAAATAAAAAATCCTAACTCGCTTCTTTTTTCAGTTCTAAGGAGTAATTTTTTAGTTTTTGGATAGCTGTATCTTCTTCAAGAATCGAAGTTAAAATAGTTTTTGGAATACTAACTCGGATTTTTTTGGTTCTTCCATAACGTCCCTTCGAAATGACATGTGCCGTAATGATTCCAAGCATATCTAATTCATTGATCAAATCACTTACCCGACGTTGCGTCAGTATATCATACTTTATTTCAGTACATAATTGGGAATAGGCTGTATATACATCTCCAGTATAAATTTCGGTATTTCCATCTTTCTCAAGAAGATAGATACTATAAAGCACTAACTTAGAATGGATGGGTAATGTTCTCAATGCCGCAGATATTGTGTCATGTTCAATTAATGTCTGGGCTCGACGTACATGGTTTTGAGTTACTTTGGTTGCAGATTCTCTTTCAGCTAACTCACCTGCTACACGTAAAAGATCAATTGCTCGGCGTGCATCACCATGTTCTCTGGCAGCTAATGCAGCGGTAATTTCAATAGTTCCTGAATCTATAACTCCATCATGAAACCCTATTTCAGCTCTTTGTCGTAAAATATCTTGTAATTCAGTAGCTTGATAGGGAGGAAAAACTAATTCTTCTTCACTTAAACTGCTTAAAACGCGAGGATCTAGATATTCTTTAAATTTTAAATCATTACTAATTCCTATAATGCAAACATTTGCATTTCGTAAATCTGAATTAATTCGTGTTAATAAATATAGAACTTTTTGGGGGCCCTTCATCGAGGATTTCTTTACTAATTGGTCAATTTCGTCAAGAACTATAATAATTGTTTGTCTTTTTTCGTCTAATTTCTCTTTAAATATTTTAAAGACTTTATCTGTCGGCCACCCCGTAAACGGAACATCAACACCAACAGCTCCTGCTAATTGGGCAAATATTCGATAATCTGTATCTATATCTTTACAGTTTATTACTTCCCTTAAAGGTATATCTACTCCAATTTCACTACATTTGGCAACTATTTTTTTTAAAACATATAAAGCAACCGCTGTTTTTCCAGTTCCTGTCTTTCCATAAAGAAAAATATTAGAAGTTGAACCTCCTTCCAAAATCGGTAATAACTTTCGTCCAATTTCTGTAATCTGTGTCTCGCGATGTGGCAAATCTTCTGGAATATAAGTAGCGCGCATTACTTCGCGATTTTTAAAAATTTTCGGTCCCGAAAGGAAATCATCAAATATTTTATCAAGTGGTTTTTGATTACTATTTCTTGCCATTTTCGTCTCATCGAATTTAGAATTGGATAATAAAGAGTTAAAAAAAATCTTTTTTTCCACTAGAAGAATTTTATCTCCATAGGAGATTAATGTTTTTCCAGTGGAACTTTAAATATTTAATGGTTTCCTATGAATTTTGTTTATACAATTCGACTAAATTCTGAATTAATAGGAATTTCGATATACTGCCACTACACAAGTAATATCTCTGCCATTTTAGCAATTATTTATTTTTATAATAATTATTTTTTATCCGTTTTTTGAATATATAGGTTCTTTTAAAATTCGTATGGCATGAAAAATTTTATTAAATATTAATAATTATGTCATACAAATTTTAGGTAATCTCATTTTACATCTAAATAACCATTAAGAAATTATGTATCACAATGAAAACTGAACTCCACCATAAAAAAGGAGCCAGAATCGAAGTGGATGAAAAAGCTTATTATAAAATGGACATTCAATCGACTATAAAAGACTTAAATTCTAGTGAGAAAGGTATATCAAGTGAGGAAGCAGCTAGAAGACGCGCTATATATGGTTTAAACGAACTACCACGTTCTAAAAAAACTTCAATTGTAAAACTATTTTTTGAACAATTTAAGGACATTCTTATTCTCATTCTGATTGTAGCGATTATTATTGAATTATTGGTCATTATTTTAGGACATGAGAAAGATTTCACAGATGTAATAGCAATTACTACTTTTATTATGATTAATTCCATTGTCGGGGTGGTTACAGAATATCGATCAGAAAAATCCATGGAAGCATTGAAAAGTATTACTGCCGA
Organism: Candidatus Helarchaeota ASGARD archaeon Hel_GB_A; assembly: GCA_005191415.1. GTDB lineage: Archaea > Asgardarchaeota > Lokiarchaeia > Helarchaeales > HEL-GB-A > HEL-GB-A. The sequence goes on along the minus strand of SUPS01000064.1, from coordinate 11,542 downwards.
TATGGCACGGGTTATTCGTCCTGAGGGCGAACAAATAATTGAAAGCAAATTATTAGTTCCAGGCGATATGATATTCATAGAAATGGGTGATAAAATTCCAGCGGACGCGCGGTTAATTGAAGTAATGAATCTACGAGTGAATGAATCGAATTTAACAGGAGAAAGTCAGCCGGTTAAGAAAGATCCAGCAGTTATTAACAAATCTGTTGCGTTGGGTGATCGAATAAATATGGTTTATAGTGGAACCGTTGTTACATATGGAAGAGGTCGTGCAATTGTCACAGCTACTGGAAGTCAAACTCAAATAGGACGAATAGCCCAATTATTAACAGAAATTGAGGAAGCCGAAACACCACTCCAGAAAAAAATGGCAAAAGTTGGCTTCCAACTCGGAATCCTTATTGTAGTAATCTGTGTCTTAGTTTTCGTTATTGGTATTATAAAGTCACTCATTATAGGTGTGCCTATTGATGGCACCCTTGTCGTTGGGTTCATGTTAACTGCAGTTGCTTTAGCAGTTGCAGCTATGCCATCTGGTTTACCAATCGTAATTACAACGAGTTTAGCACTAGGAATGTATGAGATGGCACACGAAAGAGCATTAGTCAAACGATTAAGGGCTGTTGAGACACTTGGATCCGTAAATGTTATTTGTTCAGATAAAACTGGAACATTGACAAAAAATGAGATGACAACAAGAAGAATATATGCAAATGACCAATTAGTTTATGTATCTGGCGTGGGATATGCCCCTGAAGGTGAGTTTCGTAAAGACAATGAAGAAAAATTTCATCCTTTAGATGATGAACATTTTGAATTATTATTCCGTATTGGATCATTATGTGGTACAACTACGGTCGAGCGAAAGGAAAATCAATGGGTTGTTATTGGAGATCCAACCGAAGGTAGTCTCCTAACTTTAGCTATGAAAGCAGGCGTAGATATTGAGGCTCTGAAGGCGAGATACCCTCAAGTTGGAGAAATTCCTTTTACATCGGAATTAAAACGAATGACAACTATTCATAAAACACCAGAAAATGAAATTCATGCCTACGTGAAAGGTGCATTAGATATTGTGCTAGAACGTTGCACATCAATCTATTTTAATGGAAAGATTCAACCTCTTACAGAAAAGAATCGCGCCAAAATTCTCAAATTAAATGAAGAACTTTCTTCTCAACAGCTTAGAGTATTGGCAATGGCATTTAAAGTCCTCGATGATTTTAATCCAGAATCTTCTGAAGGAGTTGATACCGATTTAACCTTTGTGGGTTTTGTGGGAATGATGGATCCTCCACGAGATGAAGTCCCAGAGGCCATAAAAATTTGTAAAAAAGCAGGGATTGAAATTAAAATGATTACGGGTGATCATCCTGCCACTGCAAACGCAATTGCTAAAGAAATTGGGCTCATTTCTGAAGGTGAAGAACATAATACGGTGATCGGTGTTGACTTTTACCATAAATCGAAAGGAACGATCGAATACTCTAAAGTATTTGCTCGAATTTCACCAGAACATAAATTAAAAGTAGTAGAAACATTACTCGAGAAAAATTATATCGTAGCAGTAACGGGAGACGGTGTGAATGACGCCCCTGCCTTAAAAAGTGCAAATATAGGCGTTGCAATGGGGATTGCAGGTACTGATGTTGCAAAAGAAGCTGCTACTATGACTTTAACTGATGATAATTTCGCCACCATCGTAACTGCAGTTCGTAAAGGGCGCAATATTTATGAAAATATTCTGAAAACAATTTTTTATCTCCTATCTTGTAACATTGGCGAAATTTTAGTTATTTTTGTCTGGATTATAATAGGATCCCAGGTCTTTACAACAATTCCAACTATTCTCCCCTTACTTCCATTACAAATCTTATGGGTTAATTTGATTACAGACGCACTTCCTGCTCTAAGTTTAGCAAAAGAGCCAGAAGACCCTCGACTAATGGAAAAGCCACCGAGAAGAGTCGATGAACCTGTCTTCACTCGCCGATTTACTATTAATATCCTTATTTTAGGAGTACTAATTTGTATAGGAACTCTCGCTCTTTTCCAGTGGGGAATAATCAACGGAAAACAAATGGGGTTACCTGAAGAGGCGAATTACCGATATGCAACAACGTTAGCTTTTATGACCGTCACCTTTTTTGAGAATTGGAATATTTACTGTTCTCGATCTTTAAGTGATTCCATTTTTAAAGTGAAATCACAAAACTATTATATGCATTTAGCACTTATTGTAGCAATTATTCTGCAGGCTGTAGTTGTCTATATACCCGCACTGAATCCTGTATTCCACACATATCCTCTTAGCGTAATTGATTGGATACTTATTATTGGAATCTCTTCCTCAATTATATGGGTTACTGAATTGTATAAGTGGATATGGAGAGTTTATGATAAACGGAAACAAAAAAAAGATAAAGAAAAAAATTAATAACTCCCTCAATTATTATTTAATCATCCAGATAATTATCCAGACCAAAAAAATTGGTTTATCTTTACTGAAAAGGAACAATTTTTTCACTAAATTTTTTATGTATATTCTTTAAAAGAGAAGAATAATATGGTATTACAAATTAATTAGGTTTTTGGAAATGAATTATTATAACCAGGAAATTTCAGATGTATTAAAAGCTTTGAATACCACAAAAGACGGACTTACAGAAGCCGAAGTATTAGTGCGAAGAGAAAAATTCGGTTATAATGAATTAATTACTAAAAAGAAACGATCGCTTTTTAGTATTTTTATAGGGCAATTTAAGGATTTTCTGATAATTTTATTGTTAGTTGCAATGGTAATTTCAATATTTTTAAACGAACCTACAGATGCAGGAGTTATTGGTGGTATTTTAATCTTAAATGCTGGGATCGGAACCTATTTAGAATATAAATCTGAAAAATCCCTAGAAGCCCTCATGAAACTTTCCGCCCCTACCGCGAAAGTTAGGAGAGGCCGTGAAGAAAAACAAATTCCAGCTAATGAACTTGTCCCAGGGGATATCCTTATTTTAGAAATTGGTGATAAAGTTGCAGCCGATGTACGTTTAATTAATGCGATCAATCTAAAGATTGATGAGTCAACTTTAACGGGGGAATCCGTTCCTATTACTAAAACAAATTTAAAATTAACAAAAGAAAATCTTCCGGTAAATGATCAAAAAAATATGGCTTTTATGGGCACAATCGTCACATATGGTCGTGGAGAGGGAGTTGTAACAACTACCGGGATGCAGACTGAAATTGGTAAAATTGCGGGAATGATCCAAACAATTGAGAGTGAAGAAACTCCGTTACAGAAAAGAATTAATCAATTAGGTAAATGGATTGGGATTATTGTTATTATCATTTGTATAATCGTTTTTATTGCAGGATTTGTGCGGTTTGGAGTGGCACAAATAAATGAAAGTTTCTTACAGGCAGTTTCACTGGCCGTTGCAGCAGTTCCTGAAGGATTGCCGATCATTGTAACAATTGCTCTTACTATTGGTGTTTCTCGAATGGCTGCGAAAAATGCAATAATTCGGAAATTACCAGCAGTAGAAACACTTGGATGTACTACCGTCATCTGTTCTGATAAAACAGGAACATTAACTATGAATGAAATGAGCGTAAGAAAAATTTTTACAAATGATGAACTAATTGATGTGACAGGTCAAGGTTACGATCCACTTGGAAAATTTTATCTTCAAAACGTCGAAATAGACCCAACTCAAAATGTCCCTCTAATAATGACGCTCAAAATTGGATTACTTTGTAACGATGCAGTCCTTGCAAAAATAGAAAAAACCCCAGATAGCAAAGAATGGGAAATGATTGGAGATCCAACCGAAGGTGCTTTAGTTGTCTCAGCAGCAAAGGCAAACCTTTGGAAAGATGAACTTGAGAAGAATTATCCAAGAATTGGTGAAATACCATTTGATTCGACTAGAAAACGAATGTCTACTATTCATTCAACCCCAGAAAATGAGCGATATGTTTATACAAAAGGTGCACTTGAAAGTATTCTTGAAATATCAACTCATATTCAAATTGGTAAAGAGATTCGTCCTTTAACAGATGCAGATAAAGAACGATATATTGGGATGAACGAAGAGTTAACGAGTGATGCCCTTCGAGTTCTTGCAATGGCGTATAAAAAATTACCCGAAGACATTAACGATTTTACTATCTCAAATATTGAATCGAATCTTATTCTTACTGGTATGCAGGCGATGATTGATCCACCACGAAAAGAAGTTAAGGATGCTTTAGAAGAATGTAGGCAAGCTGGTATTAAAACAGCAATGATAACAGGAGATCATAAACTGACAGCTATAGCAGTTGCTAAAGAACTAGGTTTAATGCGACAATATTCAGGTGCACTTACAGGTAGTGAATTAGCTGAAATCCCTCCGGATATTTTACAGAAGATGGCAGAGTATATTGATGTTTATGCCCGTGTTAGCCCAGAACAAAAAACAAAAATTTTAGCTGCCTATAAAGCGCGTAATCATGTCTGTGCAATGACTGGCGATGGAGTAAATGACGCTCCTGCACTTAAACTAGCTGATGTTGGGGTTGCAATGGGTATTACAGGAACTGATGTAGCGAAAGAGGCCGCCGATATGACTTTAGCAGATGATAATTTTGCCTCTATAGTAGCTGCGGTGAAAGAAGGGAGGATTATATATAATAATATTAAAAAATTCATTTTCTATACACTATCAAGTAATATCGGTGAGATTCTTGTTGTTTTTATAGCCATCATGTTCGCTGTTGGAACGATTGGCGGAGAACTCGCAATTCCATTGGTTGCAATTCATATATTAACTATAAATCTTGTGACAGACGGTTTACCAGGGACTGCATTGGCTTTTGATCCTCCAAGTCCTGGAGTTATGCAAAAACCTCCTCGAGATCCTAATGAACCTGTTTTAACAAAACGAGATTTAATTAACATGAGTATAGTAGGAATCGTGATTACTATTGGAAGTTTGAGTGCATTTGTAATAGGATTAAACTTTGCAGCTAGATTAGGGCTAGATTTAAAAACACAAGAAATTTATGCACAAACATTTGCATTCTTAACACTATCTTTCTTTCAGTTTTTCAATGTATTCTTGTGTCGGGAGCAGAAAAAATCAATATTCAAAGGTCCCCCGCTTAATAATTTCTTAATAATTTCAGTACTAATTTCTATTGGATTTCTTCTTATGATTCTTTATACACCAGGGCTAGCTCCTATTTTTCATACATATCCCATTGGCGCCCTCGAATGGGGAATAATAATTCTCATAAGCGCATCGCTACTTCCTATTGTTGAAGGATTCAAACTATTTTGGGCATATATTGATAATCCAAAACGAAAGAATCTCCAATATTATATGAAACGCATAGAAAATATTATGGAACGGTATCATGACTAAGTTCTAAAAGTTTAATTATATTCTCTTTTCTCAAATTTTTTCATTTTTTTGTTAATTATTGATTATTAATTCGTTTTTTAAATTTATACAGAAATCCTTGGACTTAATATTGTGGTGTTTTTAAACATTATTTTCTATTCATATTCAAGAACTTAAAACAGTTATTTTCAATATGTGAGGCGATAGTCCTATGTATTCTAATAAGGGTGATAAGCTAAATGAATTATTAATTACGTATGGCCTAAATTCAAAAATGCATGCGACTGCAATCGTCTCTAGAGATGGATTCATAATCGCCTCAGTGGTAGACGATTCCCATTTTGGTAATGGTTCTAATATCTTTGATGATGAAATTATCGCAGGAATGGCTGCAGAAATGATAATGCTTGGGGAACGTACAACAGAAGAATTACTTAATACGTCACCGCAGCGTGTTATAATTGATTCCGAAATGGGAACTGTTGTATTAGTAACAGCTGGGAAAGATGCTGTAATAATTTCGGTAATTAACCGAGAAAATTTGGGTATTACGTTGTTCCAATTGCAAAAACTTGCAAAAGAAGTAGAAAAAACTCTTTTTATTCAACATTAATGAAAATTCTTGTTCGAAAATAATTTTCTGTAATTAATTTCGACTTTTTTCCGTTAAAAATAATTACTTTTTAATTTCATTTTTAAAATTTCTTATATAGGAATTTGAAATGATTATACAAAATTTTAATGAACTTATCTCTGCTGTTAAAACAAAAGAAGAATCTGAAAGAAGAAAAATAATTTTGGAGTTATTAGAGACCGGTATTAATTCTGTATTACCTTGTAATATTATTCCCACCAATGTTAAACTGAAAAATAAGAAACTTATTATACAAAATTTTCAATTTGATTTATCCAAAATTACGAACATATACGTTGTGGGAGCCGGAAAAGCAAGTGGTGCAATGGCGGAAGAAATAGAAAAAATTTTACAACCATTTATCACTTCTGGGTTAGTTAACGTTCCATATTCGACCAAACGAGAATATAATACCCAAATTATCCAGCTAAATGAAGCATCACATCCAATACCTTCCGAAAGCGGAGTGATAGGCGCCAAAAAAATTATTCAGATATTAAATCAGACAAAAGCAACTGATTTAGTCATTGTTTTACTTAGTGGTGGTGGATCTGCACTCTTGCCTTTACCAGCTGATGAAATTGATTTAAAATATTTACAACAATTAAATAATCAATTAATAAAATCGGGTGCAACAATTCAAGAGATAAATACAGTCAGAAAACACTGTTCCCAAATTAAAGGAGGACAATTAATAAAATTTGCATACCCTGCAGAAGTAATTACACTTATTCTTTCAGATGTTATTGGAAATCCACTTGATTCTATTGCATCTGGACCTACTGTCCCAGATCCTACCACATATAAACAGGCAATAAAAATTTTGAAACATTATCATTTATGGGAGAAAGTAAATGAATCTATAAAAAGACATCTTCAAAATGGTATCAAGGGAATTATTCCAGAAACGCCGAAACCAAATGATAAAATTTTTCGTAAAACTTATACATTCATTATTGGAGATATCAAATCAGCGTGTAATTCTATAAAAAAAACAGCTGACCATAGAGGATTCTTCAGTAAAATCTACTCTTATAATCTTGTTGGAGAAGCTCGCCTTATCGGTAAAGAATTCTTAAAATACGCAAAAAATTTGAGGTTTAAAGATAGTTTAGTGTCTGAAAAACCAATAATACTAATAGCTGGAGGCGAAACGACTGTTACTGTTAAGGGTAAAGGAGTGGGGGGACGCTGTCAAGAAATGGGCTTAGCTATTATCTCTGAATTCCAAAATTTAGAAAATTATGTATTTGCTGCATTAGGAACTGATGGAATAGATGGATTCACTAATGCTGCAGGGGTTATAATAGATAAATATTCTACATATTTAATGAATCAGAAAAGTTTGAATCCTCAAAGATTTTTGGATAATAATGATTCATATAATTTTTTCAAAAATTTGGGAGATTCATTAATTTTTACAGGGCCAACTGGGACAAATGTAAATGATTTGATGCTAATAGGTATATTTTAAAAAACATCTTTTTTTAAATTTTTCAGTTTTTCTCATTTTTTTAACAGAAATTTTTGCAGATCTTCAAAACTATAAGTTTTTACATTTCCAAAACTTTTCCCTTTCCCATCTACTTTTATTATTTTCATGTTACTTTTAATACTTAACTCTGAGATGAGTCTCTGAGCCCATTTTAGTTTTTTCATTTTTACTTTATTTGCAATCGTATTTTGCTTTAAGTAAGGTTTTGAATATTTTCCTACGACGCTTCCTAAATCAAATCCAAAAAGTACAACACAAGAAGCTCCCATAGCTTCAGCTAGATAGACGCATCTATCTCCATCTGTGAACCCTCCATAATTTTTGACAAAGGTTAGGGGTTTATTTTGGGTAGTTCCTAATACCTTTTTAGAAAATGATGAAAAGGTTTTAGAAATGACAGCGATATTATCTCCATGTGCATGGATAATGACAATCGCCCCTCGTCTATTAGCATCGATTATATCAGGTAATGAACCATCTAAGTCTGTAATAATAACTTGTGGAACGAGATTACATTCTAAGAGCGCAGAAGTTGCACCATCTGCTGCAAAATGAATGAAATTTCTAAAAAAAAGTTTTGAATTTTTTAGTAATTTAAGATGATATGGAAGAGAAGGACCACAACCGTAGACAAATACAATTTCATCTTGAATTAACTCATTTAAAGCTTTAAAATTAAATTTTTCAGCTTTATTTTGTAAAAGCGTATTAAGTAATGACGCAGATTTTAGGTCGTTATTGGGATCATATTTAAAATCAGAAACTATTTTAAAATACCACTGTTTCCAACATTCCCAATCCATAAGAATACGTAATTTTTGTTTTCATAAAAATTTTACTTGAAATTTTAATAAAATTTTCTATTTTCTTGAAAAAATTAACGCAACTTCAAAATTTATTAAAACAGAAAAATTAAAAGAGGGCAAATTGATCCGTTGATTTATAATCCAATCTATTTGGAAGAATAATGAAGGTGAAATATAATGAAAGTAGGTGATTATGACATTCCAGACGATTTGAAATATTCAGAAAAACACCAATGGGCAAAAGTGGAAGGCGATAATATAAGAGTTGGCATCACAGATTTCGCCAAGAAGCAGTTAAAGGAAATAGTTTATGTCGGGTTCAATGTTGGCGTTGGTGATACGGTAGATGCAGCATCAGACGAACCAATTGCAGAAATTGAATCAACTAAGGCTGTTGGAGAAGTATTTGCTCCCGTGTCTGGTGAGGTACTCGAAATAAACGAAGCTTTAGAAGATGACCCTGATCCAAATCTCTCCGATGCTTACGGTGCAGGATGGATGTTTCTGATTAAACCTTCTAATAAAGACGCTGATCTAGGAAATTTACTTGATGCAGCGGGATACGCAGAAATAGTGAAAAAAGAATCAGGATAACCTCAAAAAGTCCGTCTAAATTATCTCTCTATACTTCCCCATTTTTTCTTCTTTATCTTAAGACTATATCTATTTTAAATTTACTTTCTGGAGGTCAAAATTTTTCTTGAAAAAGCTAGGAATTATAGTAAATCCAATAGCCGGCATGGGCGGAATAGTGAAGTTTGAATCTTTACTACGCTAAACTGTCGGGTTAAAGGGAACTGATGGTGAAGAAATTTTAAAGAAAGCAATAGATCTCGGATCAAAACCTATTTCTCCATTAAGAGCTCAGGAAATGCTAAAAGCATTGAAACCAATCAAATCTAAATTACAAATTTACACATTTCCAGCAGAAATGGGAGAAAATGAAGTAAATGCTGTGGGATTAACTCCAATAGTAGTAGGAACTATAAACCCAGGAAAAACGACAGCTCAAGATACCATAAAAGCAGCTAAACTCTTAAGGAATCATAATGTCGCGCTTATTGTATTTGTTGGGGGTGATGGAACCGCCCAAGATATTCTAAAAGCGGTCGACCAAGAAATTCCTGTCCTCGGCTGCCCAAGCGGTGTTAAAATTCATTCTTCTTGTTTTGCGATAAATCCAGAAGCTTGTGCGCGGATAATAATGAGATTTCTATGGGAAGAATTACCTCTGAGAGATGCCGAAGTAATTGACGTGAATGAAGAAGCTTTCCGAAATAATCAGTTAGAAGTTGAGCTAAAAGGCTATTTAACAGTTCCTTATGAACCATATCTTCTTCAAGGAGAGAAAATGACCAGTCCTCTAACTATTAATGAGCAAGATAACCAAAAAATGATTGCAAATTATATTATTGAAAATATGGAAAATGATGTGTATTATATTTTGGGACCAGGCACAACTGTCCGTGCAATAGCTGACGTGTTAGAATTTGAGAAAACCTTACTTGGAGTTGATATTTGTCTCAATAAAAAATTAATAGCAAAGGACGTAAATGAAACTCAAATTTTACAGATTATATCGGGTAAAAAAGCTAAGATTATAATTTCCCCTATTGGTAACCAAGGATTTATATTAGGAAGAGGATCGCTTCAAATTAGTCCAAAAGTAATTCAAGAGGTGGGCAAGGAAAATATAATCGTGATTGCAACCCGTTATAAGCTTTCTAGTCTTCCTCAAGGGTTCCTAAGAATAGATACACGGGATAAAAATTTAGATGCGTCATTCAAGAATTCATATATTCGAGTTATTGTCGATTATAATGAAATAAGAATTGTCAAAATTCAATAAAAACAAGAAAATCTTTCTAAAGTTTATAAATGCATAACAATGATCGTATCAAAAGTTTTTAATTTTAAAAAATAACCATTTTCATAAAAAAAGGACTTTTATTTAACTAGCGTCTTCATTAGGACGTGCGATTTGGGTGCCATCTTTCAAAGACAAATTGGTCTGGAACTTAAAGAAAATATTTCATCGGCCCACCGTACAAATTGGGAAAGCAAATATAATACTCTATACTACTATTATCTTAATTTTTATAATTGCACTCATATTACGTTTATTCCCAGCCCTTCGATATGCCGCGGAATTAAGAGCTTTAGATCCTTATTGTCAATTTAAAGCAACGCGTTATATCATTGAACATGGTCTTCCAGCTTACTTTAGTTGGCATGAAACAATGTCTTGGGCACCAAATGGCGTGGATATGGGACCTTACCTCTATCTTGGTACTCCTTTCGCAGGAGCTTTCTTCTATTATTTTTTTCAATTTTTAGGATTAAATCTTACCATATATGATACATGTGTTGTTACACCTGCCATAATGGGTGCTTTAAGTTGTATAGTGATGTATTTTCTAGGAAAGGAGTTAGCCGGAAATAAAAAAACGGGATTACTCGCTGCTTTTTTTCTAGCAATTTGTGTAGGATTCCAAACAAGAACTATTACAGGGTTTTATGACAATGAAGCCGTTGGACTTTTTGGGATGATATTATTCTTCTTTTTCTTTATTAAATCTCTTAAAACTGGTTCTATTCCCTATGCTGTTCTAGCAGGAATGGGCCTATCTGTCCTTTCATTAAGTTGGGGCGCATATACCTATATTTGGGATCTCTTACCACTAACCGTATTATTTCTTATTATTTTAAAGAAATATTCTTCTAGACTTTTATTAGCTTACGGCGTCTCATGGTCTATATCCTTATTATCTGTTGTTCTCCTTCCAAGAACAGGATGGGACGTAATCGAATCTGGAGAAGCAGTGATTAATTTTGGAATCCTTGGATTGTGTCTCCTAATCGAATTTTATCGCCAGTTTAAAGAAACTGCTCTCTATGATTACATTAAAGAACATTGGAAAATTCTTCTTCGGATTTCTCTATTTGGTTTATTAATTCTACTGATTGCAACGAGTATTACTGGCGCGCTTCAATCCTTCATAGTCGATTTTATCGGCGGTGACATCATCGCTATTAGAGGCGGACGATATTTAGTTGCAATATTTCCTTGGATGTCCTCTTTAACTATCTCTTCCGTTGCTGAACACATGCCATCCGCATGGGGACTTTTTTACTATAATTATGAATTTTTATTATTTTTATTTCCATTAGGGTTATATTTCTTATTCAAACGCCTGTATGAAGAAGATTTGTTTATTAT
>SUPS01000063.1 GCA_005191415.1 Candidatus Helarchaeota ASGARD archaeon Hel_GB_A | reverse complement strand
CTGACCAAACACCTTTGCTGCCTTAATTACTTGAGGCATACGTCCATCTTTCGCTTGAACCCTCCATAAGCTAACTTAACCTACTTCCTTTTTAAACCATTTATTAAAATCCGCAATATCATCGATAATCAGACCGCCGCCTACACCAATTAACGTTTCAAAGATTTTTTTGGCAATTTCAACTTTTTGACTTGAAGCGGGAAAAAGTTCTAATACAAGCCTACCTATAATGCTAGCCGTCGTGAGGACAACTCCTGCCTCACCGTGGTGGATTGGAAAAATTTCTTTCCATCTTCGCTTCTGTTCATCAGAAAGCAATTCATATATTTTTGGCGTAATCGAGCCAATAAGAAATCCTGCTAATTTAGGGTCTATTTTTGAGATAAAACTTTTAAAATTCTGGATAAATTCATCTAAAATTTTCTCTTTTTGAGCATCATCAAAATGATTATTCATATCATTCTCATATGTTTAATAAAATAAGAATCTAATCAACGTATTACAGAAAAAAGGAAAAAAATTAGTTTTTGTATGTTCTTATTCATTCTTTTTTATTAGCTCTTTCTTTTTCTTTTAATTATTAAAAGAACAACCATTAAGCCAATTGCCACTGAGATTGCAACCAAAATTGCTATTACTGTTGGATTTGACAGAGAACTTAATGGATTATATCCATTTTGAATTTCCCAACCATCAGAATATCCATCACCATCGGTATCCCAATTATCTGGTGCAGTATATGTTATATAGTTCTCATAACAGTTAGAAAGCCCATCATTGTCATCATCACCGATATCAAAATAATGCACGTTCATATAACTACTTGCAACGAAATTTTGTCCATTACTTGAAACTGCCACCGAGCCGATAGCACTATCCAAAGTTAAAGACCATAAAGGCGTTGCACTCGATGATCCGAATAGATTTAACTGGTTATCCGCGCCTCCAGCTACTATATATTGCCCATTGGAAGCAATAGCAACACTGTTTAAGATATTTCCCGTAGTATAATTCCAAAACGGAGTTGAGCTGTTCTGTTGGAAGAAATATATTCGCTGATCCCAACTGCCTGCCACGATATACTGCCCATCACTCGATATTGCTACCAATTCATTATTTCTTATTTGGTTACCTGTTTCATATGACCAAAGTGGCGTTGAGCTGTTCTGTTGGAAGAAATATATTCGTTTATCCCAACTGCCTGCCACGATATACTGCCCATCACTCGATATTGCCACGCTCTGAACGACACCTCCTGTTGTATAACTCCACAATGGTGTTGAGCTGTTTTGTCGAAAATAATATACCATATAATTATCGCAACCAGCAACAATGTATTGTCCATCACTCGAAATTGCAACTCCTCTGATGGCACTTCCTGGGTTATAAGACCATAGCGGTGTTGAGCTATTATATTTGAAAAGATAGAGTTTTGAACCGCTTCCAGCAGCTATATATTGTCCATTACTTGAAATCACCACTTTCCTTACAATTCCATCAGTTGAATAGTTCCATAAAGGAGTTGAATTAGTTTTTGTAAATAGATAAATATTGGTATCATCACTACCTGCCACAATATACTGCCCATCACTAGAAATTGCTACGCTTTCTACTACTCCACCTGTTTTATAGCTCCATAAAGGAGTTGAGCTACTCAGATGAAAAAAATATACATTCATATCATCACTAGCCGCTACAATATACTGCCCATCATCAGAAATTGCTAAAGACTCAATTAAATCTCCTGCTTTATAAGTCCAACTGTAATAGAGTGAGGGAACCGCTCTGGACAGAGGCGCAAACAGCTGGAAAACGAGTAAACTCGAAAGAATTATGGATGACAATATCCATATTTGATTCTTTCGCATAAGTTGCTCATCTCCTTAATGCCTATCCAGGAATCTGAACGTGACATAGAGTGTCAAGGGGATATATTAGGGCTATTTAAAAAGTTTTTTCTTTGCGATGTATGCCTCATCCAGGATTCCTGAGATACAATCATTGATTGCATATAAGTTTTATTTACGATATACACCATATTTAAATACTGCTTCGGTCATAGCTTTTACATTCTCAGCTTTTGCCTCATCTGGGATTCCTGATATACCGCCATCGACAATATAACCCCCACCTTCTGCGCACCCCTCGATACATTGTTTGACATACTTTTCAACATCCTTTGGGCTGCCAGTAACCAAAAGAGAGCCAGGAATATTCCCCCTAATGCAGGCATAATCGCCAAATTCTTCTTTTCCTTTGATGATATCTGATTGGTCAAACCAGTAAATGAGTTTCCCCTTATGTTTTTTTGCGAATTCTGTCAAGTAAGGAAATCTGGCGGTATATTTTCCTTCAAAGAAAGGCATAGGTATTAATCCATTTTTAATTAATCCTTCCATAACCCGTGTGAGGGTCGGCCAATAGAACGTTTCAAATTGTTTCTCGTTCATAAACCCCTCTGCACCACGATGGAGTGGCATAAAAACAACTTTTAAATGGGGGGCTAATACACTTAAATTGACCGTTGCTGTAATAGTGGGTTCCGTTAAGATCTCTAAAATCCTCTTCAATTCTTCAGGTTTTCGATACATATCAAGCATGATACCACGCATACCTCTTAAAAACTCACTTACAACATCATAAGGTGCTTGACACATATTCATAAATTGCATAGGATAGCCTCGTTTCTTCATTTCCATTTCGTAAGTATTCAATGTATTCATGAATTTAACCATATATTGCGTTCCTTCTGCTAATTTCTCAAACATTTCCTTAACAGTAGGATCCATGAAAAACAGAGGAAATCCAACTAACATAGCTCCATAACCGCTCGCTAAATTAATTATGTTAGGAAAGCGAGCGAATCCTTTAAATATCGTATTGTGACGTGGGAGGATTTTACGAAGTAAAAATCCAGTAGGATCCTCAAAAAATTCTTCGTATTCATTGGCTTTCATATATTCTCCTTCAACAAACTGATATGGCTGATGATCTAGGAGACGTTGAGATTCACGTTCTGCTCCAGGCCACTTGAAGAAGAGAGTCCCTAATATGTCAAAATACTTAGCTGGGTAGACTTGAGTGATAGGAGGTACTTGATCCCAGTTATATGAGCTAAACACTTCAATAGCAGCTTGCGCAGATTTTTCGGGATTGTACATAGCTTCTTTTTTTGAAATTCCTTTCTGTTCAGTGTGGTAAAACGTAACCATTGGCGTAATTGGAACGCGATCAGGTTCCTTAAGAGCTATGGCATTTTTGACGCGCTGATTACGTTCCTTATACAATTTTCGGGGTGATTTCTCACTCATTACTCCGCCCCCACCCATTTATTAGCAATGGTGACTGCATCCATCGCACTATCACCGTACGCATCAGCTCCTACATATTCAAGAATGCGTTCATCAATGGTACCCCCACCAATCATTATTTTTACGTTATCTCGAAGCCCCGCTTCTTTTATTTTCTCAATAGTGACTTTCATAGCATCGAAAGCAATCGTTAAAAATCCGCTTAATGCGACAATATCAGGTTTGAATTCTTGCATTTTCTCAACAAATACTTGGGCAGGGACATCAACTCCTAAATCCATTACTTCATATCCATTAACTTCTAGCAGAAATTTTACAATATCCTTCCCAATATCGTGAATGTCCCCTTCCACTGTTCCTAAAAGAATTTTTCCCTTTTTTTCCTGTTGATCTGATTCTTTAAGTTTCGGCACAATTAACTCAAAAATTTGGCGTAAAATTTCTCCGGACATAATTAAGTCTGGAAGAAAATAAACATTACTTGCATATAAATCACCTATCTTCTTCATAGCAACCTTGACATCTGCCATAATCTCCATCGGATCCTCATTATTAGCCAATCGTTCTTTCAAAATATTCATTACAGCCTCTTCATTTAGTTCTACAATTTCTTCAATGAATTTTTCCATCTTATAGCCTCATTTACGTTCTTTTCCGATAAAATCCGATTATTATTGAATTATTACTATGCACAATTTTAATTATTCTATATATGTCATTCCCGACTTTCTTACAAAATCTCCAATAAATAGTTTTAATCCCCTAGCTCCTCTAATAAAATTTCTATGTGGCGAAAAGATCTGGAAATTCTTTTACTAATTCTGGCTCCTGTTCGCGCAAATAATCAAGCCAGAGATCAGAACTGAAAATTTCCTCTTGCTCTTTTGGAGATAAATAAAGTTTAATCTCTACCTCAAGCTGATTCAAAATTGTTTTCGATGGAACATATAAATAACACGGATTCACTTTCATCTCTGGTAAATCCAATGGATAATTAATACGTCGATATAATTTAGGTACTCCCTCATAAATATCGAGTTGTAACAAAGATTTCTGTGAAATCTGGAAAAGAATTCCAGTAAAAAAATTTTCAGCTTTGCTCTCAATAATGAAAGGATATGTATATGGCAAATTACTATGATAAATTCGCTGATATCCATAAATTTTCACAGATCGAATCGGTATTAAAGCGAAATGCTGACGCATTGAACGAAATAAAAAAGTACCGTATCCTATGACATGCATATATTCCTTTTTTGTCAGAGATTCATCACCACAATAAATTGAAGAATTTTTAATTTTTATATGAATAGTTATCAAATTTCTCCCAAAATTTCATAAAAAAATAATATAAACTTCTAAAATCATTCGTTGATTTACGGAAGGTGAAAAAAATGGATTTTTTAAGGAAGGTCAAATGGAGAAAATATTTTCTAATCATTAATATTGCATTGATAGTAATAGGCACCCTCTATTGCGCAATAATAACCAATTCGGATGTAAATATTCAAAGAATAACAATTCCAGAAAACTTCGTAAGGAATGCTAATTATTTTAGTTCGGATACTCCAAATGGATCAATTTCTTGTTTGTTAATTACTCCAAAGAACGACCCTGCTCCAAATTCTCTTAGACCAGGAATTCTTTGGTTACATGGCTGGACTGCCAATAAATACATCCACTTACATTATGCTAAAGAATTGGCTCGCGCAGGGATGGTCGTTCTAATGACCGATCATCCAGGGCAAGGAGATTCTGGCGGGATTCATGATTTTGGGCTCTCTGAAATTGCAGGAGCTCGCACTGCACTCGATTGGCTCTTCGAGGTAGCAAATACTACTTATAATTTACGAATTAATAAATCTTGGATTGGAATGACAGGGCATAGCTTGGGAGGAATTACTACTGCAAATACGGCTTCTATAGATACACGCGTAAAGGCAGCGGTTTCAATTTATACATGGTCAAATATGACTGAAACTGTAACTGACACGCTTGGCGATTCTCCTTATGGTGGAATTTGGCTCCCTAAAATCCTTCAATTAACAAATTTCTACAGAATGGTCCCAACCATCGATGAGGCAAATGCACGCAGCCCAATTACCCGTGTCAATTTGACGCCACCTCGACCAAATAATTGGCTTCTCATCACGGGTGAAAACGATGAATTGACTGACATTCGTACTCAATGTGAAATAATGGCCGCTGCTTGTGGTCAGAAAGATAATAAATCATATATCGATTGGATCGAATACTCTGTGAATGGCTCAGGGAATCCAGATCGCGTTTGGGAATTTCCCGAGGGCACAATGGAAAATGGAACTGCACGAAAGCTCTATATTCCAGCTGGCTTAGAACACGGTACTGAGGGGCTAGTTGATGGTCCATTATATATGCAGATGCGCTGGTTCGGAGATGCCTTTAACTGGGATGTAGAAACTTATTATTTCAATGCAGGAAAGACTAATCAAAGCCTAAATAGATGGATAGGATTCATAATATGCTTCTTAGGATTAATGGGATTGATTTTACCTGTAATTTCCTATCTGTCACTTTGGAAATATGATACACGTGCCCCTAAATCAGAATTGATTCCAAATATGCCAAAAAACAAGAAAGAATTGATGCTCATTATATATCCCATTATTTATGTCATTGCAGCTGCACCTGCATTGCTATGGGTTCAGGCATTTAATATCGAAGCGTTTATCCCCTATCTATTTACGGATATGATAATTCTAATTATGGCTATGAAACTCGTAACACTAGCTCCTGCGGTAATAGGAACTACCTATTATGAATCTAAAAAGTATAATTTA
Organism: Candidatus Helarchaeota ASGARD archaeon Hel_GB_A; assembly: GCA_005191415.1. Classification (GTDB taxonomy): domain Archaea; phylum Asgardarchaeota; class Lokiarchaeia; order Helarchaeales; family HEL-GB-A; genus HEL-GB-A. Next base: position 11,219 of record SUPS01000063.1, on the reverse strand, counting down.
TCGCTTGCTAATGTCGGACTTTCGCGGAAAAATGCCCTAAGATCAATATTTGTAGGAACAATAGCTGCCCTCATCTTCATTGTAACTCTAAATGTCTGCGATTATTTCATGGTTTATCCACTTCTCTATCCCGCTATATCTCCAACAATAAATATTTGGGGATTCATCTTGGTTCTTTTTATCCTTTTAGGTGCAAATTTCATTGATGAACTCATCTTTCGCGGTTTAGCCGTCTCAAAAATGCAAACTCAGAATAAATGGCTAGTCTATTTTGTATCAATTGGTTATCATTCATTAACGGCTGGTATATCCACATTAGTCATCTTCAGTTTATATGCTGGCGGCTCTCTCCTCTTATTAATTCTTGCATTTGGCATTGGAATGGTGCTCGGAATAATTAATGGGATAACAAACACGTATATCTACCAACGAACTGGAAATATCCTTGGTGGCGTTATCTTTAGTACTCTGATCCTCGGATTTTTCATGTGTGGACATTTCATTGGCTTAGGACTAATTACCTTCTAATCTTTCCTTTTTTTTGACGAGAATTGAAAGAATTAATTAAAAAATAAAAGCGATTAAGGGCTATTATTGAAATTAATGAGAATTATGTCGGTAAAAAAATTAATTTAGTAAAACACAAACATATCGTATAAATTTAAGAATTATTTCGAAGTAAATATAACTGTAATGCTTTTCAAAAATACGGGTACTATCTCAGAGTATTTAAAACAATTTACACTGCGACAAAATCTAGATGTATTTAGTGGTAATGCTCAGAAAACAAGAGTTGAAATATTGGAAATAGAAGGGGAACGTATCCCCCGATATACGAATGAATTTTGGACTTCAAAGCAAAGGCAAGCTTCTTCTATTCATGAAATTTCATATAGAGCATGTTTTAAGCCTCAATTACCTAGATTTTTCATTAAGTTGCTCACAAGAAAGAATGATATTATATATGATCCTTTTAGTGGGAGGGGTACGACCGTTATTGAAGCAGGATTACTGGGACGAAGGATTATTTCGAATGATATTAATCCGTTGAGTGAGATTCTTGCTGCACCCCGCTTTTTCATTCCAACCTTAAAGGAAGTGAAAGAGAGGTTAAGACAGATTCCAATTGATAAGAAGCTCAAAGCTGATATTGATTTATCAATGTTTTATCATCCCGCTACGGAAGCGGAACTAGTTTCCTTGAAAAATTATCTTCTTGAACGAAAAGAGAATGGGGCGGAAGATAATATCGATAAGTGGATCCGAATGATTGCTACCAATAGATTGACTGGACATTCTAGCGGTTTTTTTTCAGTATATACGCTTCCACCAAATCAAGCAGTCTCTCCAGAAAGACAAATTAAAATCAATAAAAAACGTAACCAGAAACCAGAGTATAGAAATACGCGAGAACTTATTCTCAAAAAATCTGAGGCACTTACTCGAAATCTAACTGAACTTCAGAAAAAACAACTCAGAAAAATAGGAGAAACTGCTTTATTTTTACAAAATGATGCAAGAAATACTCCTGATATAGAATCAGAATCGATTAATTTAACTGTAACTTCGCCCCCTTTTCTGGATATTGTTCAGTATTCAAAAGATAATTGGTTGCGATGCTGGTTTAATTCGATCGATATAGACAAAATTTCTAGTAAAATAACAATGGCCAAATCTATTGAAAAATGGTCGGATATTATGCAGGAGGTATTCAAAGAATTATATCGAATTACCCAAAAGGGTGGATGGGTCGCCTTTGAGGTAGGTGAAGTGAAAAAGAAAACAATCAAACTAGATGAATATGTTGTACCATTAGGGATCCGAGCTGGGTTCCAATGCGAGGGCATTCTTATCAATCTCCAAGCATTCACTAAAACTTCTAATATTTGGGGAATTACTAACATGAATCAAGGTACCAATACTAATCGTATTGTTTTATTTAAACGAATGGACTAAAAAAATAACGTATTAGAATTGTTACTCCTAAAATCCCTAATAAAACATAAATTACATATTTCTCATCGATAGTTTTGGGAAATTCTTTCTTTCGTTCTTTCCATTCAGAAACTACTGGGAAGATAAATCCTTGTCCTTCGTGTTTTATAATTTTTGTTGAAAAGGGGGCTAGAGGGAATGCTTCAAAGATGCAAAGGTAATCGAGACCAACATGAACGATATATAAGAGAATACAAAGCCAAAAATAAATGAAATCGCCAAAAAGCCAAAACAATACATATCCAAAAGGGATTCCAACGAAGAATACCGCGAATGGTTCTTGAATAGAAGTGCGTAGATGATATTTTGATTTATTCCGAAACAGACTTACTATATGATCCAAATCCATGAAGGTTGAAAGTATGATAAATAGGATATAATCCCTTAGAAGAATTTCTCTATTGAAAAAGAAGAGGATACCTACTATCAATCCAGCTAACGCATGAGAGAGCGAGTGCATTTTAAGATGCCATTAATCGATTTAAGACAATAAAAAGAGGGATGAAATTAAATTTTTATGATAGAGATCAACTTAGTCGTAAATTGGAATAGTAAGTATAGTTATTAAGACTCGCGTTCATCAGCTGTGGATATGTATCGAGCAGAGCCCCATGCCATGGAACCACAAGCCATGCCTCAATATCCATATTTCCGCCGTGGTCGATAATAATGTCGTCCGTGGCTGTTTCATTTTTAACTTCAGCCGGATCATCGCCTGGGTCAAGTTCATTGAAAAGGAAAAAATTCTCACCTGCAAAGAAATTGGTAAGCCCCAGATCATCCATTTGTTTTAGAAAGGGATGGTCTAGCACCATGTGACCTCCATTTACTACCGCATAATCGGAAATATTTTTTGCATACCTATCAAAGGCTGAGAGCATCATGACATTGGCACCTGACATGGAAAAGCCATGCAAGTAAAGTGAGCTGATATTATACGCTTCGACAATAGCATTAACGAAGAGATGTTCATCGTAGGCATCCAAATGGTATCCTGGCTGGACACCCATCAGGATTTCAGCTTGCGTCCTCTCATAAGGTGTATAGCCCCATGGCGGATCTCCCTCAATCCAGAGCTGAGGCATGAAAATCGCCATACTCCGATTCATCGCATATTCTTGATATTTATAAAATTGTTTTGGTTCTCTCGAGATATGACCTTGTGAATAGAGCATTGCCCGTTTAGGATTTTGAGTTTCCCAACTGGAAGGAAGCCACACCAAGTAAAATGACTCGGTTTTCCGTCCGAATAGATCCACCGAAAAATATTTGATTTCAGGTTTTTCCATTAAGGATTCATTATAGGGATATGTACTATTCAGATAATCTTCTGTGATTTGTGCCATATATAGAGCTTGAGCATCCGTTGAATTATCCTTTAACTCCGCTTTCATCACTAAAAATTCGTCCCACCGATTTAAATCAAAGCTCCATGCCGTATCGTTTTTCCCTAATATGACAATTGTCACAATTGCTGCACAGAATATTACCCCTACTATAAAAATTCCAACAAGAACCTTTTGATTCATAACAATTACCCTAAACGATAATCAACCTTGTGTATTATTGGTTGTTTTTATACCTTTACCAATTTCAGAAAGTTTATTTTTCCGATTTTTTCCACAGAATAGGCGGAATTTCAATGGATCTGACCTTCGCGTTACATTGTTGAAAATGGCGGATTAATGCGCGTTTCAATTGTTTTTGGTCCGCATTGGTAAGGTTGAGATCTAATTCCAATTTTGATAAAGTTAGAAAATCGACAGGTATTCTGACTTTGCACAAGATTGATGGCTGCTGGAGGTGAAATTCATCTAATTCAGAAGGCTCAAAAGAAATTTGGATGAGGCTGAAGAGAGTGGCACTTTGCCAGGTGGAAAAATTTTTGATAGGCACTTTGACTTGGATAAGAATCTGAGGCGGAATTCTCTCTTCTGATGAACGAGCGGATGGCACCATTATTTAATCCAAACTAAAAATGAATTGATGATTCAAGAAATTTTATTCATTGTAAATGATTTGTTTTACGACATTAATTGTTTTAATGGCATCACCGGAGGCTTGGGCTTCGAGTAATTCTTGTTTTTTGGCGTAAATTAGTAATGCTTTTTTCATGCAATTCCCGAAGAGCTCGCGAGAAAGGGCCATGGCTTCTGTAGGGTCGGTGCGATATTCGAATTGGTCTTCACCGAACCAACCTTGGTAGCCTGTATCAATCGCGGCGTAGCAAAAATCAATGAATCGCCAAATATCACCCGTTCCTGTAATACGATCTTCATCATTAGAATGGAGTTTTGCATTATTCACATGAAAATTCAGGATAGGAACCCCAAAAACCGCCATTGTATATAGATTATCAGCTGGCTCACCTGCATACATCTGAATATGCCCATAATCCAGTGCAACCCCCATATTCTTTCCACCACACAGCGAATTTACCTCCTTACAGACTAATGCTGCCTTTTCTGTTGTCCCTATAATAATATTTCCTTCGCGTGGTTCATGGAGTTTAGGTTCGATTGCAAATTGAATTCCTTTCTTTTGGGCTTCTTTATTCACATCGGCACAAACCTCAATGAAATGATTTAAAATCGTGCCATAATTAACTTGGAAATTGTAATCCCAACCATCACTCCCAGGCCAATATGCAACTGTAGAACATCCTACTTCTTTTGCGATTTCAATAGCGTCCAAAAGAATTTGTTTGGCTTCCTCCCTCAACTTCTTATCCATATTACTGGCAGCTCCTAATTTCCATTTCGGCATTCCCCAGAGATTCGTGTTCATATTAGTAGCTACCAAGTTATGTGCTTCGAGAGTATTTTTTATTTCAGAAATTTTGTTGTAGTCAATTTTCCCCGATTCTGTTAAAAAGAGATTATTATGAAATTCAATTCCTTGAATTTGTGCTGCAGCTACCCGCGCAATTTGATCTTGGATATCCGAGGCGAGCCCTTCATTGTAACCTTCAGTGGCAAAGCGATCAACAAAATCACCCGCACACCAATGTCCTGCCGCAAATTTTATATCAAATACCTCAAATAATTCTGTCACACGGTCATTATTCAAATAACCTTTGAAATTATCCAATTTCTTTAAAGCTTTTTCGTCAATTTTCATCTTTAATCACTTAAATCTTATTCCATACGCCTTAAAAACATAATTAATACAAGCAATTTTTTGTATAAATTGATTATTTGAACTATATTAATAATGTAGTCAGCTGAATTTCGATATTTTTATAACTAAAAAAATATCCTATCATATTAAATTGAATGGAGATGACAAAAAATTTCTGAAGACATCAAAATAGATTCTGCGAGTAAGAGGAAATCCAAGAGAAAATCTGACAAAAGAAAACACTGGGAATGGTTATTAATCGGTATTTTGGTTCTAATTATTGGAATAATTGGATTAATATTTAGTTTTATGATTTTTGGAGATAATGAAGTCTTATCTAGCGGGTTTTTGGGATTCGGAGGAGTTCTCATAACATTAGGTGTGCTTGTAATAGTCTACGCATTTTATAAAATATTGAAAATTGAATATAAAACGAAATGGCACATCGAATCGACTTGAATTGAAATGAAACTCCTCATTAGGTTGCGTTTACCTATAATCCGATATTTCCCTTTGCTTTCAGAAATATCATCATTTTAAAGGAGTGTGGAGAGTAAGAGAAGACAAACTCAGCCACCGCCTCCATCAGTACTACCGCCCTGGGATAAAAAGATAATTCCCAGTACGGCAGATATTACCACAAAGGCGGCGACCCCAATAATAATGGCTAAACTTCGCTTTTCCATTTCTAGTCAACCTATATTATTAACCTTCAATACCTTTTTCATCTGATTTAAATTTTATTAAGCTTTAAAAGCGAATTCAACGCATTCATTATTTAAGAAATTAAAAAATTTGAATTAAATAACTGCTATACGGAATAAAAATAACATCAAATTTTTAAAAACCGAGGGAATTGTTTTAAGATTGAAGCCTTGAAGAAAAATTTCAATTAATGTCATCCTTAAATCGAAAATAATTTTAACACAAGAAGAGGTCGATTATGGAACATTATTTTGATAATTATAAACGGCAGCTAAGTCTCTTATTGGACCGAAATAGAACGTTAAAATATAAATATGCTATTTTTAAAGCAGTAAAACCTGATGATATCGTCATAGATTTCGGTTGTGGGACCGGTATTTTAGGATTTTTTGCCTTACAGGCAGGAGCTCGTCATGTATATGCGATTGAAGAAACATCGATAATAGACTATGCGAAACAATTAGCAAATAAAAACAAATTTACTGACAAAATAACTTTTATCAACAAATCGGGACACGAACTCACGAAACAAGACATTCCTCAACAGGTCGATATCATTTTATCAGAGCCCATCTCAAATCTTTTATTGGAGGGCAATGCATGGTCTGCAATAGAACACCTCAAATCATTCTTAAAAGATGGAGGATTAATCTTACCTGCTGCTGGAACCCTCTTCATGGTTCCTGTTAATTCTGCACCGCGAACATTTTACGATTCAGAATTCTTTATTGGAGAGAAAAACGTTTATAACTTGGATTTTATGGAATTGCCTCGTCATGTTTTCTATAAATCTACACTTGACGAGACTGCTTGGCTTTCCAAGCCACAACCTCTACTTCAATTTAATTTATTGAGTGACACCTTATCAGATACCTTTCGAAATTCGATAAAATTTTCAATTCACCAATCGGGACAACTTTTTGGCGTTGAATTTTTTATGAATGTGCAAATTTTTGGCAATATTACACTGACCAGTAGAGATCAACAAGAATATCCTTCTTGGTCACCACTCTTCGCGCCATCCTCTTTTAATCCCTATATATGCCGAGGTGATCTTCTACGTATTACTGTTTGGAATAAAGTTCTGTCTCCTTACAAATGTGAATGGAATTTAGAATTTACTCATCACTCTAAATTACTTCTTTTCAATGACACCTGGTGGCGAGCTGAATCTGCCATCCCAACTCTTGCCCCAGGGGTAATCTTGAGTGACAATGGACTTCTATTTCTCCACCGTGACGAATTTTCTCAATACGATTGTGATACTGAATTAGAATGGGATTTCATCCAACTATTTCCTAAAAAACTTAACTGCAATGAGATTTGCCAGACAATTCTCCAATCCGAAAAATATTCACTATCTCATGAGGAATTGATGGATAACTTGATTCAATTGCTCCATAAATTATTGATAAATTCATTAATTGATCTCCCGATCCCTTCTGAGCGATTTCAAGTTACGAATTTTCACTCAAAAATTTATATTCCCTGAAAATCAGACTTTACCTTTTAATCTTTTTTAATGAGTTCTATGAAACTCGCAAGTTTGTTTTTTAATTGCGCTAAATTCTCTCCGATTCGATTGAAATCAATATCTATGAATGGAATACCCGTGGCTTGTACGCGATCTTTGAATAATCGATAGGCAGGCGTGATTGATGTGCATCCAATAAGTTTGTTGAAAATAATACCATCCACCTTTAATTCTTGGGCAGTTTTAAGCCAAGATGTTACAATGGTTTTATTGTCTTTCCAAGCATTATGTGATTTTAAGAGATAATCGCAGTAGTTACGGATAATATCGCCTTCGGTTTTAATCGGTTCCAGCATTCCATAGGAAAGATAATCCACTTGAAGGAGGCAACCGCCCAAATCTCTGATAATTTGTGGGAGGTCAGGTTCACTCCCACTGAAAACAGGAACAATAAGAAGCTTTGGAACACCAGAATAATCAATATTTCTCCGATTATTGAGTTCTTGGACTAATTTAACTAAATTTTTCCTAAAATATTTAATAACCGAAAGAAAATCTACAAAACTAATGGATAGTAATGCAATAAGTTGCATATAAGCATAAGGAGAAAGCGGCATTTCATTAGGTGTTTTTATGTAGTATATAATCTCTCGATAGCATTTGCGGATATCGTTAGCCAGAAGGATTTTCTCGCGAAGACTTTCATCTGTGATTCGATTCCCCGTCAGCTGCTCTAACCGATTTATTAGTTGTGAAACTTCTTCATACATGAATTCTCTCGCATGAGGTGCCATTGAATTCGGAATATCTGTAAAGGCAATGGGAATTGAATCATTCAATGCCGCATAAAATTGAGAAAACCAACCGCAACGCGTTCCCCATGCGAGGAATAATTTAATTAGATCTCGGTAAGGAAGAGACGACCCATAGGCAATTCGCGTTGCAAAGCAAGATTCTGGATAATAGTTGAATTCATCCGCTTTATTTTCGTACTCACAAAGATTTTTATTGTACTCTGTAAGAAACTGGTTTATTATACCCTCTGCTTGGGGCTGAAGCATCCTCGCCCCAGCTCCCACGAGAGAACTGCCTAGTATATTAGTCGCGAGACGGGTACCCCGCAATAGCTTCTCAGCTTCAAATTTGCCAATTCGGAGGGGAAAAATGGGTGCGGCACCTGCTGCAAAGACTAACTCAACCCCCAAAGGCAAGATGGTACCGACTAAAGGGCGTTTATGTCTTCTAAATTTTCGGATTTGCTTTTCAGCTGAGAAAAATTTTAAATTCAAATTCAAAAAACTTGGTATTAAAAATTCTTCAGCGTCAATACTCATTCGATCATCTCTTTAAATGCCTGAATACGAGTTAGAAGCTGGGCTTCAGAAGTAAGGCTATAATCTCGCTCAAGTTCGAGGTAAGGAATCTCCTTACTTTTAAGATGTGCCTTCAAATTCATAGAAATTAAGGATGGAATAATACTACAATGCTTAATGATGTAAAAGATAACACCATCCAAGTCATTTTCTTCATAAATTCTTGTTAAATTCTTGAAATAATCCGTGCTTAAAACCATCCGCCCACTATTTTCAGCATTAATATAATATCGTGCCAAAGCAGTTAGGGGCGTACCATTTCTGCCAACAAGTGAATTATAGTAATCTAAACCAGTCCATGTTAAATTTTTCGTGACGATTAACCCTTGTCTTTCAATTAATTGAATAATATTATCTCCGAATGCCACACCATTACCTGCAAATAGGATTTTTTTCCCTTTCGAGAGAGATTGTTTATTAGGTAGCTCCTTAATTACTTGTTTTAAATGCTCGATTGAGGAATCTACACCATACAAGAAATGTCTATACATCAGGTCCAGACTTTCCGAACCAGAAAGAAAAGGACCGCGCTCGGATTGGATCTTTACTATTTCTTGAATTAAATCCCGCTCAGTATCATACCGCTCAATTGCGTTCTGAAGCTGTTCATCTGAGATTTGAATTCCTCCAAATCGTTCAAGATCTTGCTTAAAATGGTCCAGTTCGGCTACCATGAACTTTAAAGCAAATTCATTTTTCGTAGAAGGAAAGACAATGCTGAGTTTCGGAATATTAAAGTATTCTGAAATGAGCTCGATGGCACAGAGCTCGCCATTGCAATAATTCCCTCCAATTATCGCATCTAATTCACTATATAATTCATTCTTCAACTCAAAATGACCAATGGTAGCTCGCGCAAAAGAACATGTTGCAGAAGTCAAATATTCTATTCCTTTTGTAGATGGATTTTTATCGCCAGCCAATATCAATCTTAAGGGAAATCCACCCGCGGCATAAATCAATTCTTCAGGAATTAAGCCATGTGCAAGAATCCCATAAAGCTTTTTGCCCGATGCTTTTATTTTTCTCAGATATGGGACAAGTAATGCCTCTATCTCATTTACATTCATAAAATTCCAGCGCCCATTATTTTGTTTCTTCATTACCCTATGATTTGATATTTAAAACTTTTAGTTTTTATAAGACTCTAATATTTTACAGCTTAATAATAAATGGGCAATCACGTCTCAAAAATTAGGCGTTAGAAAAAAAAATTGGGGGAGGCAATCAGCTTTAATTACCCAGAAAGCTACGTCCCTTCCGTATTCTAAGTCTTTCTTTAAGTAGGATGACAAGTGAGATGGCACCAATAATACACCATAATTCAATTCCAATTGGGGCACCTACAGGAATTTCATTAAATGGAATGCCATTAGGTACAATACATAAAGGATCATAGTAAAAATATGAGGTATTAACAGCAAGGACTTCCATCATTGTTTTAAAATATGTATGTCCTTCTCCTGAACCATGAATCCAGCGCTCTACGGCTAATGTTTCGGAGGTGCCATTTTGGTCATATCGAGTAAAATTAGCGGAAAGGGAAAATTGCCCTAAATCAATATTTTCAACTGCATATGAGCGGGAAATATTTGTATTTTCAGACATAGGTGTAATTGGATTTCCATCTTGATGAATCTGATATATATTATCAAATCCAATAAGAAAAGGATCTCCTGCGTTCAACGCCAATTCAGTTAAATTTACTTTACAAAAGGTTAAATATTGATCTATCTTAAGTGAAGTTTTAGTAGCATTATGGGTGATATAAAAGGCATATTTTAAATCCAAGGTAAGCATAGGCTGATTATTTGGACCATTTATGAGAATATTAGAAAATGACATATTAACGTTAATTTTTGAGTAAGATGTCGTATTTTCAATAACAACTGGGCTTGTAAAGCTTGTACTCCCTTGACTGAATCCTGCAGTCCCTGCATGGTCCCAACCATAACCCGCTTCCCCTGTTATCAGTGCTCCACATTCGTATTGGTAATCAAAGTTGCTTATTACACCCGATACATCCGCTTTCCAAAAACTTTGTATATTCCATACGGTATTATGTTCCCATTTTCCTTCATAAGGATTGAATTGAGCATTATCACCAACCTCAAAACGAAATCGGATATCTGAGTAGGTAATTTCCATCCATGATTGATTGATGAGATGTGTATCATTATCTGGAGCCGGTATCGGAAAAGGATTTTGAGCCCATTCTTCGTTTATCCATGTTATCCATCCTGTAATATCCGCTTCATTTGGGGCGGAAGGATAGGCTCGTACTGGTGTTATTACATAAGTTTGTCCGCACAAAATCAAAAGTACAAGAATAGATATAAAATATGCCCTAATTTTGAAATTTTTACCGCTCTTTTTCAATCGTATGCTCCTCCTATATTTTTCGAATTCTATGCTCATTTTTCTTTATAAAATTTGCGGTTTGAAAGATGTCTTTGTTCTTTCAAACAGATTTATATTCACTCGGGAATGAGTAAATTTTTAAAATAAAGTTTAAAGGAAAACTTACAATTCTTTTGCCTCGTGAGATATTC
>SUPS01000062.1 GCA_005191415.1 Candidatus Helarchaeota ASGARD archaeon Hel_GB_A | reverse complement strand
GGTGTTCTTCATTAATTGAATAAAATCCCATACATTGACACAAGCTTCAGGTGGTAGCACGCCTTTTTTTGTAATTTTTCCTAATTGGATAAGGATTGCGCCAAATGCAGCTGGAAAACCCGTGCCTTCCCCTAATGCTTGCCCTTTTCCAGCGCCTTCTGATACAAGCGAAAAAATATATGTCTGCATCTTCCCTTTTTTCGTCTTTCCTTTACAAACGATTTTAACGCATCCACGCGGCGTCTTATCTTGATATTGACTAATAAATTCATTTCGCTTTTTAATTAGGTATGCAATCGCAAAATCATAGGGGACCACGCGTTGCCCATTAACTTCGATGGGGTCTTTACTGGCTAACCCTAATGCATGAATTTTTCGGGTAAGATCATAATATTCAGGTGGCAATACGGTCCCCTTATTAGTTACCCTCTTCAATCCCTTTACCTTTAGAAATTTTGGTAGGGTTATAGGTTCAGGATGTGGATATGGATATACCTTATGCTTTCCTTCAAGGTTAATAAATTCTACTTCCTCCTCTAAAAAGCTACTATCTTCCTGCGCTATCATTTGGGCTTTTCCATCTAAAAACACAGGTATTGGATTACTCAAGCAGTAAAACCGATGTCCAATTACTCCAGCTCCTTCAAAAGGTTCAAATCCATGAGCATGGTACATATCGATTGATTCGCATTCGGTAAGTAGTTCAGTCGCTGCAAAACTCGCCAACAAATTGGTTACTCCAGGCGATGACCCCATTCCTATTAAAGCCGTAATCCCTGCTTGCTTTGCCGCCTCACTCATTTCCAGAGCTTCAAAAGTTGCTCCTGTATCATCATTCACATCAACATAATTGATACCTTGCTCAATTACCGTAGAAAGTATCGGTTTCTCGTATTGGTAATAGGGTCCGACCGTGTTCAAGATTATATCGCTCCCTTTAATTGCAGATTTGATACTTGCAATATCGTTTGCGTCAAATTTGATGGCGCTTACATGTCCCCCTAATTCTTTGGCAATTGCTCTTGCTTTGCCTACATTATAATCTGCAATTACCACTTCCGAAAATACTTCTGTTTGAGTTGCTAGCATCTTCACAGCTGCCGAGCCTACAACTCCACATCCACCTAAAACTGTGATTCTACTCATTTTACTAAACCTGCTTGAACATCTTTCTTTTAGTACGAATAAAATTTGTTTATTAATAATTCCAAAAGATATGCTTTTTAACTTAATTCCTATTTTTTACATATACACAAAATGCCATGATAGGACTTGAAGATGATCAAAGGAATAGGTTTCGATTTACAATTCACATTGGTCTATCTCGATAATTTTAGCTTAGACACCTGGTTTCGGCTCTTTGATACTGGTTTTTCAAAAGTCTTGGACTATCTGTCCTCTTTAGGGATATCCTATGATGAAAAAAGATTAAAACGAACCTTAAGACGAATAAGAAACAAATATTTTGCCATTACAATCACTAAAGAGCAAGCTTACTTTACAGAAGAAATTTTGAGAGATACCTTTGCAAAAATGAATATTAAATTAAATCCGCAAGATTTTGTAAAATGTTGTCGGCTGTACCATTCCTATGAAATTCAAGCTTGGAAACCATATCCTAAGACACAACAGATTTTGAAGACTCTCGCAAAGGATTATAAATTAGCCCTTCTTACTAATGCTTCTCAACTCGTCGCTGAATCAATTCTTAAATTACATGCGATGGACAAATATTTTACATTCATTTTCACTGACATTCGCAAGCCACGCCTTTCCGCCTTTCATATGTTTAAAGATGCAATGCAAGTGGATTTTCCTGAACTTTGTATGGTGGGCGATGATATTAAGGCGGATATTGAGCCAGCCATCCAATTAGGTATGAAAACCATCCATACATATCGAGGATATGAGTATTTAAAACATCACGCGATACTAAAAATACAACCTCATAAAAAAGTCAATAAACTCGAAGAAGTAGTCACTGCCATAAAAGATCTTTCAAAATTATAACAAAAGAGAATCGTATTTAATTTATAAATTTATAGAAAGAATTATTAAACTATCCCTTAATGTTTTTTTACTTTAAAAATAGAAAAGATTCCAACTGTTTTGGCGACTAGACGCCCTTCATTCGTTATGTTTGATTCTAAAATTGCAAATTTTTCATCTTTGTGAACAACGACGGTATCACAGATAATCTCACCAGTGGTTACAGCTGCAAAATAGAAGATTTTAACTTCTAACGTTGCACAAAGCTCATCTTTTTTTAAATAAGAATAAAATGCTCCAACCATTCCTGTATCAACCATTGTATAAATGACTCCATCATGTAATACCTTATGAGGATTCATCAATTTCTCATCTACTTCTATTTCACATCGACTATATCCTAATTCAAATTTTGTAAAATTCAGTCCGATGAGATCCCCAACCGGATTGAAACCTTTAATAAATAACTTATTTGGCTTTGACATAAAATTTTCATCATGTTTTATCATTTATTTTTGTTTTTTTCAACAAAAATCTTATAACGTCCTCTCCAGTTAGTTAAATTAATTTCTATGCGATTTTTTCTTTAGATAATAATAAGAACAGAAAACTAGGTGTATTGAATGTCAGAAAAAAAGAAAGAGCTGACGACCGGGGGCGATTTACTAGTTCAAGCATTAGTCAATGAGAATGTTCGCTTTATATTCGGGATTCCTGGAGGGCAATTACTGCCTATATACGATGCTATTTATCGTTGGGGTCGGGAACAAGGAATTGATACCATTATGATGCGTCATGAACAAGCTGCCGCCCATGCCGCAGATGCTTGGGCTCGCGTTACAGGAACTGTTGGAGTATGTATGGGAACGGTGGGTCCAGGTGCCTTACATCTTATACCAGGTATTGGAGCTGCGTATGCCGATAGTATACCTGTTCTAGTAATCACGCCTCAGGTTATTAGTAGGCAAGTTGATATTGGTGCCGTCCAAGGCGATTTGGATCAGTTAGCTCTATTCCATCCAATAGTAAAATTTCAAAGGCAAATTCGAAAAACAGAACGAATTCCCGAATATGTTCAGAAAGCCTTTCGGGAAGCATGTCTAGGTCGTCCTAGACCTGTTCATTTAGACATTCCCGCAGACGTATTAGGTAAAGTTGTAAGTGAAGATATTACACTTCCTGAACCGCGTGAATATCGTCCTTTGACGAATCCAGCTGCAGATCCTATTCTAGTGGAACAAGCGGTAAATGCATTATTGAATGCAGAAAAGCCACTCATTATTGCAGGTGGCGGTATGGTGAGAGCAAATGCTGCACAAATATTCCATGAATTTGTGGAATATCTAAAAATTCCTGTAATTGCAACTGTGATGGGAAGTTCTGGTATTTTGAAAGGGACGACTTCTTACATCGGTATTGGGCTCTTCTCATCACATACTCTCAAGGCTATTCAAGAGAGTGATTTAATTCTCGCATTTGGCACCAGATTTTCGATCTCTTTAGGTTATGGCAAACCCCCAGCATGGCCTGAAGATGTAAAAATTATTCAAATAGACATTGATCCCTCTGAAATCGGAAAAAATCGCCCCGTCTCTCTTGGGATTTTGGGAGATTGTAAATTAGTACTTCAACAAATGTTTTCCTTAGTGAAGCAACAGCGTCCTCCTGCAAAAGAAGAAGGGAATTGGTTACGTGAATTAAAACAAGCCCGCGAAAAGTACTGGAAAGGAAAAGAAAAATTCATCAATTCAGATAATATCCCAATCCGGCAGGAACGGTTAGTCCATGAAGTCGATAAGTTTCTCGATGAAGATGCAATTTTAATCATTGATGGCGGTGATATCTCTCTATACTCGTTAGAGCAACTTCAAATGAATACTCCCAGACGATTGCTCCAAAGCATAGGTATGGGGCATTTAGGCACTTCGATTCCTTACGCGATAGGCGCAAAACTTGCCGCACCAGAAAGCCAAGTATGTACTATAAGCGGAGATGGAAGTATTATGATGAACATTCAAGAACTAGAAACGGCAAAACGACTAAATATAGCTTTTATTTGCGTTGTTTCTAACAATAGAGCATGGGGACAGATTAAATCCGGACAAAAATATTACTATAAAAAAAGGTATATCGATACTGATTTATCGGATACTAATTTTGCGGAAATAGCTAAAGCATTTGGTTGCTATGGCGAACGTGTTACTGATCCAAATGAGATTCAAAATGCTCTCGAACGGGCTCGCGATTCAAATAAACCTGCTGTAATTGACGTTATCACAAAATTCACAACACACGATATTTCTAAACTTGGATTATCGCGAATGTAATAAGGTCTACGATAATATGACCTACGATAATTTTTTCAAACGACTTATAAGCGAGTTTCTCACGCAATGTGAAGTAGAACCAGACGTGTCTGTTGGGAAACTTCCCCTACGGATCGATTTAGTCATTAAATGTCATCGCACACCATCAAGTCCTATGACTGTTCCGCTCTTAGAGGCGCATTTAGCTCAAATTAATCTGATTGAATATAAAAGTAGTCATGATCTCCCGAAACGCCAAGATTTAGCCAAGTTACTTGGATATCTGGGACTTTATTGTGACCAACATAAACATGGACTTAAGACCATCATTAATCAATTTACCTTATGGTATATCTCCGCCCTACGCCCATCTTTTTTTGATTCACTCATAAAGGAGAGTGTTATCACTTCAACTTCATCCCCTGGGCTTTATCAAGTCCAAGTACCCTTTCCTTGTCCATATTTTTTACTTATTATTGATGAGTTGAATATATCTGAAGAGAACATACCTTTACTTCTTTTATCATCTGGAGAAACACTACGCGAAACTATCCGATTAATAGCCCGTAAGGGACGTCTCCGCGAAAAATCTCTCGAAAAATATTTAAACTTTGCCTATATAATAAATTACAAGGATGTGAGTGATATGACCGAATTGCAAAGCGTACTACCTGAAAGTATACGAGAGAGCATTAAGCTGGCGATCCATGATATTGGTATTAAGGAAGTGATTGACCTCATCGGCATCGAAGAGGTCGCCAAGGTGGTCGATCTCAAAGAGCTGATTAAGGTGGTCGATCTCAAAGAGCTGATTAAAGCAATCGGTGTAGAAAAGATAGAAAAATTACTTAAAGATTTAAAAGAATCAAATGCAATATGAATTATCCCCGCTTGTTAGCATTTTGTAGAGAATTCTGTTTTTACTTAAAGTTTAGGTAACATCCAATTAAACTTATCTATTTCAGCAATATTTTATTGTAAATTTGGAAAGGAAGATATATTTTTAATTCCTCATAATCTTTTTATTTAACATCCAGTTTACTTTCAAGAAATTTTAAATCAGGGAAACGATATGGCGAAAGAATATATTTTAGCTCATGATATGGGCACATCGGGGTGTATTACAAGTCTTGTTGAATTAGGGGAAAAAGATGAGAATATCAGAATAATAGATTCCGTATTACAGGAATATGACGTTATATATCCTGATGAAATGTGTGCCGAACAGGATCCACGCGAATGGTGGGCTGTTATAACTCAAAATGTGAGACAATTAGTTAAAAAAACGGGAGTTGAAGCAGATCAGATTGCCGCCATTGTCCATTCAACCCAAATGCTTGGATGTCTTCCTGTAGATAAAAATGGAGACCCCTTAATGAATTGTATGATATGGATGGATGCTCGCGCAACTGCACAATGTCTTAAATTGTGGGATATTCGAACCACGTGGGCTATATTAAAGAACATAAGGCGTGTGTATAATTTTCTCAAAATTACTGGGGGTGGTCCCTCTCCAAGGGACATGATTTCAAAAATTATGTGGGTGAAAGAAGTTCGCCCCGATCTCTATGAAAAAACGTATAAATTTTTAGATGTCATTGATTGGTTGTTATTGAAATCCGCAGGCGTTTATGCGACACCTATGGATTATGCTTCCCCAACGTGGTTGCTCGATATCCGAGATCCTCAGAATTTTCATTGGTCTGAGAAAATTGCAGGATATGCTGACATTGATATTGAAAAATTGAATAATTTAACGAACTGCACGGATGTTGTTGGGGAACTTACCCCCGAAGCTGCTAAAGAAATGGATCTCAAACCAGGAATTCCAGTTGTTGCTGGTTGTGGGGATGCCTCCGCAGCTATGGCAGGATCTGGTGCTGTAAATGAAAATGAAGTTCATTTATATGTCGGATCGAGCAGCTGGTTTGTCGCCCCTGTCTCGAAACGTCTCCGAAAAATCTCTATGGTCATTGGCTCGATTGTTTCTCCGAATCCTGAAATCCCCTACACCCTTATAGCAGAACAGAAGAATATGGGTGCATGTTATAAATGGTTTAGGAATACAATTGGAGTAAATGAATCCTACGAGGATTTAGATCTCTTGGCGGCACAAGCCCCTCCGGGATCGAATAAACTTATCTTTACGCCTTGGATTTACGGGGAAAGCTGTCCTGTGATGGAACCTCGCCTAAGAGGCGGCTATCTTAATCTGAATATTGAAAACACTCGTGCCGATATGATCCGTGCTATTTTGGAAGGAGTTGCCTATAATGCACGTTGGGCACTGGAAGGCATTGAAGAATTAATCAATCGCAACAAGGGTAAAGTTGAAGAAATTAGATATATCGGCGGAGGTGCGATGAGCAATCTTTGGAGTCAAATTATGGCTGACGTCTTAGGCAAAACAATACTTCAAATGGAATACCCTATTGCTGCAGGTACAATTGGTTGCTCTCTTGTTGCTGGGCTAGCAATTGGCCGTTTGAAGAGTTTTCGTGACTTTAAAAACAAAGTTCGAGTTAAAGCTACATATACGCCAAATAAGGCAAATAAAGAAATTTACGATACTCTCTACCGCGCTTTTCGGTCAATCTATAAACGATTAAATAGCCTTTACAAAGAATTGAATCCAGCTGAATATTAATTTCCTGGAGTGGCATTTATTTGAAGGCTATCCAATTTAAAGTTAGCGTGCCACGATATATCTTCTGTAAATTATTCGGGAAAATATCAAAATCAGTTTATTATGGCCCCTTTTCGATGCTACATTATATTGATATTCCAGAACCTCAATTATCGGATGCCCCGAATGAGGAATGGGTTAAAATCCAAACAAAACTTTCAGGGTTTTGTGGTAGCGAATTGAATACTATTTTTCTTCATGATTCTCCGTCTTTAACACCTTGGTCTAGTTCGCCATTTATCTTAGGACATGAGAACTATGGCTTGATTGCAGAGACGGGAAAGAAGGTCGAAGGGTTTGAAGAGGGCGATCGTGTAGTGGTAAATCCCATGCTTCCTTGCAAAACGAGAGGCTTCGATAAGGTTTGTGAGTTATGCGAAAAAGGTCAATTTTCCTCATGCTTAAATTTTACTAAGGGAAATCTTTCTCCAGGATTAGATAATTTCCTGTGCAAAGATACAGGTGGTGGCTGGAGCCCTTATTTTTTAGCTCATCAATTTCAATTATATCATGTTCCTGATGATGTTTCGGATGAAGATGCCGTATTGGTCGAACCATTTTGCTCTTCCCTTCATGGCGTAATGCAATGTCTTCCAAAAGATTCAGATACCGTTCTAATAATCGGCGCTGGGATGATCGGGATCGGGACCGTGGCAGCCCTTCGAGCCCTGGATTGTAAAGCCCGTATCCTTGTTTTGGCAAAATATAAATTCCAAGGCGAATGGTGTGAAAAATACGGGGCAGATGAGATTATTTACCTTCGAGAAGGTGATTATTACGAAAATCTAGCGAAAGCGCTAAATGTCGAACTACAAAAACCTGCTCTCGGGAAACGTGTCCCCGTAGATGGAGGCGCAGATGTTGTCTATGAATGTGTTGGTAGTGATACTACCATGAATGATGCCCTTCGCTTTACTAAGCCAGGTGGAAAATTGGGACTAATTGGGCTGGTGGGTCAAACATCGAAAGTAGATTGGTCTTTTGCTTGGTTTAAAGAACTAACAATCTATGGAACCAATACGTCTAGCACGGAAATATACCGAGGAGAACAGATACCAACATTTCAACTTGCATTAAATTGGTTATCCGAAGGAAAGATTGAATTAAAACCTCTATTGACTCATAAACTAAAACTTGAAGAATATAAAAGAGCTATTAAACTTATGACCCAGAAAAATAAAAATAGACTAGTAAAACTGGCTTTTTATTTTGATTAAACGAGTTGTTGAGCATGAAATTCCTCATAACTGGTGTAAATGGTTTTATAGGTAGTAATTTAGCGAAAAAATTGGTCGAATCGAACCATCAAGTTAGAGGGTTTATTCTTGAAGGAACCGATGAGTCTAATCTTGCCGACATTGAAGATAAAATCGAAAAAGTTTATGGGGATGTAACTGTTCCTAATTCTATCCGCCCACATCTCCAAGATATCGACGTCGTAATACACCTCGCAGCACTATTACTTGATTGGGGACCTGAAAAACTGATTATGAAGGTTAATTATGAAGGAACAAAGAATGTCTTGGACAGTGCTGTTGGGGCTGGAGTGAAACGATTTGTCGCTATGTCTTCATTAACAGTTCACGACTTCAAAGGATTTCAAAATGCCGATGAATCCACCCCTTATGCCCCTTACAACGCTTATGCACGTTCTAAAAAAGCCGTTGAAGATTTACTAAATACTTATTATTCCCATAAGAAGATAGAATCCGTTATTGTACGTCCAGGATTTACGATTTTTGGTCCTCATGACCGCTTATTCAGTTTAGAAGCGTATAAACGAATTGAAGCAGGAAAATCATTTCCCCTTGTAAATAAAGGACAATCGTTGATGTGTTATAGTTATGTGGAGAATTTAGTGGATGGCTTAATCCTCATGAGTACACACCCCAAAGCTGCTGGACAGACCTATATCATCTCCGATGGACCCATTATCACGTTTCGAGAATTAATAGAACAAATGTTCCTCGCAGCTGGACAAACTCCTAAACTTTCAAGCTTTCCGTCATGGCTCGCCTACCCCGCAGCCGCCATCTTAACCGCGTTTTATAAATTAGTGCGAAGTAAAACCGCACCTTTAATTACCTTCTATCGGGTAAAAGTCGCATCCACTGATCTTGGCTTCACAAATGAAAAAATTGTCCGCGAATTAGGCTATAACGCAACTATTTCTCTCGAAGAAGCATTTAAAAGGACATATGAGTGGTGTAAACGCGAATTAAACAAAAATTGATACATATTACCAGAATTAGGTGGAATATAATTGAATAAATCAAACGAAATAATCACAAAAAAACGTATTTTCGTATTAGTCTCTGTTATTCTTTTAACAATCCTCTACTATTTTACCTGTTTGTATTATGAACGAGTTGATGCTGATACCAAAAATATTGTTTTCTTCCATTGGCTCTTTGGTCCTCTATTTGGAGGGAACCCTTGGATTGATTTCTGGCAATATATCTGGCAATTCTTCATGGCGTTCCTCCTTTTCTTCATTGTCCCTCTCTGCATAATTAACTACTACTTTAAAGAACCGCTAAAAAACTATGGTATCCAATGGGGTGATAAAAAATTCAATCTTATCTGGACATTAATTGGAATTGCAATTCTCCCCGCTTTTTTCTTCTTAACAGACCCAGAACTTGCTCACGAATATCCATTAACAAAATTAGTCATCGGAAATGTCTCTCTCTTTATCATCTTTAATCTCGTTTATTTAGTATATTACATAGGATATGAATTCATCTATCGCGCCTATCTCCAGTTCGGACTGAAAAATTCAGATTCATTGAGTAAAACTAAATATTTGGTTATAATTAGTATTTCAACCATCATAACAACCATTTTCCATATAGGAAAACCCACCACAGAACTTATTGCTGCCGCCGCTATAGGTCCATTATTTGGGTATCTCACTCTAAAAGGAAAATCTTTCATCTGGCCCGTCTTAATCTTCCATTACATGATTGGTATTGTCAGCAATATTACTCCTCTACTTTAAACAAATCAACTTGTTTATAATTATTTTCAATTCATAATTGCATCGGATATCAAATAGTAGACAGTTAATTGGAGCGATACTTCGATATTTCTTCCCAAAATTAGGACGCTTTTTAAATTCAGTTTTGTAATTAATTATGATTTCATGGCTTCTCATCTTGGTTAATCTTACGCATTTCTGAAAGAAGAAATCAATAAAACTATTACGTATAGTAACCAGGAAGCCCAGTTGATTTAGTTGGTAAATCCTTTTTCATTGTAGGTGTTTCTGCTTCTTCTGAAATATAAGTAATTAAATTGACATCTGAGAACCATTCTGGACTTTCAACGAGACGTGTAATAAATGCCCCAAAAATATCTTTATCCGTCCCAACTGCTTTTGCTAATGCTTCAGGCCAAATTGCAAGGACATGTAAACCCCCATCTTTAAGATGTCCAAGTAAAATGCCAAATTTTAATTTCTTTTCTGCACTTGTAGCTAGAATGACTTCTATCGCTTTGTTTGAAAAATCTTCTCCACTTGAAGAGACAACCGACCGTATATTCTGCACAAAATGGTAATGTTTTTCTTTCTTTATCGTATCAATTAAATCATCAATGAACTCAGATTTTAAAATTAACTTACTCTTAAAAAGTTCGGTCGCGTCATAAAAAGTTAAGTTCCAATCATCCTTAGGCTCATAGCTTTTACCAGCAAAGGTTATGAGCCAGGTTCTTGAGATATGAATTTCTTTCTTAATAGTTGGAGGTGTTGAATCTGGATTGATTGTTATAAAAGCTTCTTCCATAAGATTAATAATTCCAGGAGAAAATCCTTGATACAACTCCTTCCATAGGTTTTCCGCTTTATCTACTTCCTGATTTACAAGATAACTCACAAAATCTACTATTAAAGGAGGCATAAATTCTGAATTTTTTTCTTTCATCTCTTCAATTTGTTTTAATAGAGCTTTTACTTTTTCGAATTGTTTAAGGCATATTAAACATAACGCCTCATAAGAAAAAATAAGTGCTTTTTCATAATAATCGGTAATTTTTTCTCCTTCTTGATGAAAAATTTCAATAGCTTTTTCTTTCATTAATTTATATTGTTCTAGATCATTAATTTTTTTATAACATCGGCTTGCGTTGTTAAAAGCCACCGCTTTTTTAACGAAATTAGTTTCTCGTTGTGCCTCCTCTACAATTTCTTTACAATTATCCTTTTCCATACAAGTCCTTAAGATTTTCCAACCTTAAAAAAATTCCTTCATTGTAAAAGTTCTTTTAAGGTATCTTCCGCATTGTATGAACTTCGTACTAAAGGTGCTGCTGCAACGGAATGAAACCCGAGGCGCCTTGCTACTTGTTCAAATCTCTGAAATTCTTCTGGTCTATAATATTTTTCAACAGGTAACTGTGCTTTTGAAGGTCGTAAATATTGTCCAATTGTCAGCATATCACATTGAACATTCCTTAAATCTTGAATTACTTTTAATATCTCGGATTCTTCTTCTCCTAATCCTACCATAAGACCTGATTTGGTGTATATCCTAGGATTTTGTTCTTTAACATATTGCAACACTTGTAAGGAACGTGTGTAATCAGCTTGGGGACGTATTTTAGGATAGAGTCGTGGAACTGTTTCGACATTATGATTAATAATCTCTGGCTTTTCTTCAATAAGTTGATTTAAGATTTCTTTATTTCCTTGAAAATCTGGAATCAGTACTTCAATAATGACTGATGGCTTGACTTTTCGAATCTCCCGAATTGAGTTAATGAACTGTCCAACGCCTTGATCAGGCAAATCATCTCTCGTAACAGATGTAATTACAACATGACGCAAATTTAATTCTTCAACTAATGCCGCTACATGTCCTGGTTCCTCAGGATCTGGTATCATGGGCGTTCCGTGTGATATCCCGCAAAAATTACAATTTCTTGTGCAAATATTCCCTAAAATCAAAAATGTCGCGGTTTTTTTATGGAAACACGTACCTATATTTGGACATGATGCTTCAAAACAAACCACATGCAAATTATAATGCCGAATTTTAGCTATTAGGTCCTGAAAAATCGTTGTATCAACTTTGCTTGTAATCCAGGGGGGTTTCTGGTTTTTCATCCTAATAAACCCTATAATAAAATCATCAAAATTCTTATTGAAGTTTGTGCATCCTTAATTTTTTAAGAACTAAAGCGAAAAATAAGGATGAAGCTATCTTTGAATCGGAAAAAAGGCTGGGACTCGCATTAGACGAATCGGACTAATCAAAAGCTCGGCAATCATGCTTTTTGTCTTAAATATAGGATTTGCCATTCCTTTAGGCTATGTTCTCTATTGGTATTCAATTCCAAATAAATACACGATGGCAATTTATCATTTCAACACTCAATTCGTCCCAGGTAATGTAGATATCGAACGAAATATTATTAATCAAAGCATTCGTGCCATTTTAGAGATGCATCTCCGCCATCCGTCATGGAAATTCAATCTTGAACTTTCTGGTTCAGGTTTAGAACTTATGAATAATAGTTATCCTGAAGTTTTCCAGATGCTAAATACATGCGTTTCTACAGGTCAATGCGAATTAATCTTATCCCCTTACTCTGAAATGCTCAGTATTGCGTTTCCTTCTTATGATATGGCAAAAGCCATAAATTTTTCCATCCAAGTCGCTAATGCCCTTCATATTAAACGTAGTTCCGTGCTCTTTCTGCAAGAAAATCAATTTCATCCTGCATTCCCACTTTTACGCCAATTTGGTTATGATATTTTTGTTGTAAGTGGTGATACGTTCCACTATTATGGTATACCTTGGCAATATCCCTTGCAAAATTGGAGTTTTTATGGTGAATCTATCGATCTCGTTGTATATCCAAGTGATCTGATTTTTGGGACGCCTCAAATCAGAGGTAATGTCCAATATTATTTTCGCTGGCACCAGGATGGCGAAGCTGCAAATACAAATAGCCAAAGCGGTGCGGGACCTGAAGCATTTGTTGTTGATCCCACCAAGCAAAAAATGCATGAAAAACGGGCTCAAAATCTTGAAAAGCTAGGATATCGATTCCTTACTATTACAGAATGGGTCAATCTTTGCAAATCACGCGGTGAACCTTTTTATCATCCTCTTGAAACCTTTCTTCCAGATGCAACCTGGTCAATGTACGAAACTCATGGTCCTATGATGTGGATGGGCTATAATTGGGAAAATTATGGGATTAATGGAAGTGAAAACGATGGCTACTACCGAGCCCTTAATTATCGA
Organism: Candidatus Helarchaeota ASGARD archaeon Hel_GB_A; assembly: GCA_005191415.1. Lineage (GTDB taxonomy): Archaea > Asgardarchaeota > Lokiarchaeia > Helarchaeales > HEL-GB-A > HEL-GB-A. Next base: position 4,307 of record SUPS01000062.1, on the reverse strand, counting down.
ACCCGAAACCTACTTTTAGCAGTTGAAACTCTTTATAATCATTACCGCGGCTCTTTAGTCGAAGAAGCCAAAATCATCGAAAATCTCACTGAAGCCTGGAAACATCAGATTCTAGCGGAAGTCAGTGACTCTACAGGCTGGCATCCCTTACCCGAAGAATGGGAATACACAATTTATCACTCGTCTCTCGCCAAAAATTTCTGTGATGCTATTATCAAACATATCAAGCTCAACACATCTATTTCACAATTCCAGGTTTTCACCCATAACAAAACTATTCGTACTAATTTAACTGAATTCGTCGATCCAATTGAAACAATTATTCCTGAAACTGCTTTGCCCACAGGTTTTCATATTTTTATAAATGGAACCACCTATTCATCCCACTTTTTTAATGTAACTTGGGGCGAATTTACTTATTATAAAATTAAATTGAATATAACTCCCAGTACTAATTTCAAAATACAATTTAAATTTGATACCTTAATACATAACATCTCTTATTCCCCCAGTCTTGCAGAAAATACCAGCATTCAACTTTCACCAGTTTACCCAAACCCTGTATATCTCTCCCTATCGAATGGCTTTATTTACGCCAATGGATTCGGAATTATTAAAAATTGTAGCGCACATCATACTGGGCTTGTATGGAATCAAGGGAAACTTTATTTTGAAGAACACAATCAATCCCATTATATTCAACCAGAATTCATTCTTACCACCTATCCTATCAATAAAGCGCTATTTTTAGCAAATTTGATAAACACCTATCCATGTTTGAAATTGTGAAGTTGGAGATTGAATAAAATGATAGAAAAAGAAGAGAAAGATGTAGTTTATTTGAAAAAGTATCTAACATTACTGATTATTTCAGGAGGAATTTTCTGGATAATAATAGGTACTCTCTTAATTCTTATTACTTACCTATTAATAACGTATGTCCCTCTCGAATATTTAGCATCTATTGATGTTGACCCCTTCATCATTAATATCGTATATATTTTGGGAGGAATTCTCCTTGCGATTGGAATTTTCCATTTTCCAGAGATTATTCTCTTACGACTTAATAAACCAATTGCACGGCTTCTTGGGATCATCTTGGGACTTTCCCAAATTTGGATATTTCCCATAGGGACTTATGTAGGTTTCTTAATTTTCAATGAAACACGAAATTATACATTTAATTAACAGAATTTCTTTATTTCTGTTTCTTCTTAAGAATTGACATAAATTGATTGCTTTTAAACAAAAAAATTAAAAGATTATTGTTGTCAGAAATTTATTGTTATTCATCTTGAAGCTAGTTCTCTGAATTTAAGAGATTTTACGATTGGACTTAAAATTGGAATTAAGAATTGGATAAAAGGACTGAAAAAAATATGGTAACAAAGTTTGTAATGCCGAAATTAGGAATGACGATGGAAGAAGGGACGATTATTAAATGGTTGAAGCATGAAGGCGATGAAGTCAAGAGAGGCGAAGAGATTGTAGAGATCGAAACTGATAAAGTAACAATGAAATTAGAAGCGCCTGCATCTGGAATTCTTTATAAAATTTTAGCCACTGAGAAACAGGTTGTCCCTGTGGGAAACATAATAGCATTGATTACTGCTCCTGGTGAAGTTGTGAGTGATATAGAATCCCTTATTGAAGAGAAACCTGAAATTCCAACAACAACTACACCTTCGGCTCCACCCCCTCCTAACATAAGAAGAGAACAAGGAGCGCGCATATTCATTTCTCCACGAGCTCGAAAGTTGGCGCGAGATAAAGGCGTTGATTACACCCAAATTCGTGGAACGGGTCCTGGGGGACGCATTATTGAGCGTGATATAATCAATTTTATAAATCAAGGAGTGTCTGTCCCAATAGAAGCGAAAACAATTCCTTTAGAAGGCATTCGAAAAATTATTGCTAAAAAAATGAGCTTAAGTTTAAGCGAAATTCCTCAATTAACCTATACCTCCGAAGTGGATATGACCGAAGCCCTAAAAATAAGAAAATATTTTCTAAATCTATACAAAAATGAAGATATTAAAATTACTATGACGGACATTATTGCTAAAACTGTTATTGCCGTTATTAAAAAATATCCAATCTTTAATTCCTCCCTTGAGGGAAATACTATCTTAATTAAAGAACATATTAACTTGGGTATTGCCGTTGCTACAGACCGCGGGCTTATTGTGCCTGTCATTCATAATGCAGAAAATAAATCTTTAAAAGAAATTTCTATTAATATTCGGAATTTGGCTCGAAAAGCCCGTGAAGGCACACTTTCCCTCGATGAAGTTTCGGGTGGAACCTTTACAGTTTCTAATCTCGGAATGTTCGGTATTGAAGTTTTCACACCAATCATCAATCCACCAGAAGCTGCCATCCTAGGAATCGGTAAAATGATCCAGAAACCTATCGTTAAAGAAGGACGTATTCAAATAGCCCCTTTAATGATTCTTAGTTTAACACATGATCATCGAATAATGGATGGGGTCGATGCAGCAAATTTCTTGGCAGAGATGAAATCACTTTTGGAAAACCCTTATCCTCTCTTCAATGTCAATCCCACACTTCTAAAAGAAGAAAAAGTAACTCCCACAATAACTCCCTCTCTGAAACCATCCTCAACGAAAGCCGCCTCTAAATTCGTTGAAATGCTGAAGAAACGAGGCTCGCAAATTTTAGGACATGTTCCATCCCAAATGGACCTGATTGGGGCGCACAATCCACATTTAATTGCTGACTTTATCCGAATGCACCGGGATGGCTTGCAAGAAGGCGTAATTTCTTCAAAAACTAAAGCATTAATTGCTTTGGCGATCGCCGTGGTAGTGGGATGCGAATCTTGTATGAAATGGCATTTAGTAGAAGCCGTGGAAGCTGGAGCCACAGATGCAGAAATCGCCGAAGCCTTAGGTGTAACTATCTTCATGGGTGGCGGCCCGGCTCTCATGCACGCCGAAACCGTTGCCGATATCCTTAATGAATTGCGTGCCAAAGAACATAAATAATTGTTCTATTTTTACAATCTTATGAAAGTCCTCGTTGGCTCTTTAAATCCAGTGAAAATTCAAGCTGTTAAAGATGCATTTTCAAATTTTTTCAATGAAATTGAACTTATTGGTATAGAAGTAGATTCTAAAGTTCCAAAACAACCGAAAAATGATCAAACATTCGAAGGTGCGCGGAATAGAGCTTTGGAGTTATACAAACTCAATCAAACACAAAAACTGAATGCCGATTACTTTGTAGGAATTGAGGGGGGCATCATAGAACTGCATTCAAAATGGTTTACTTTTGGAGTAATATGCGTACTTGATGACAAAAGGAGGATTGGATGGGGGACTTCGCCATTCTTTGAATTACCAAAAAAAATAATAGATGATCTTTTAAAAGGAATTGAGTTAGGTGTTATAATGGACCAATTATTGGGCACCTTCAACATAAAACAGAAGGAAGGCGCCATTGGATTTTTCACCCGAAATGTAATAACTCGAAGAACTTTATTGAGCTCGGGTGTAATCACCGCTCTTATTCCATTTTTGAATGAAAATTTGTATTTTGAATGAAAAAATAATATTATTTCTTTTTATATATCCTCTTTTTTGTAACCTTATAACCTGCTTCTGAAGCTAATTCTTGGACTAGATCTGTGGAAATGTTTAGTTGAGATGCCAAAGTCTTAATATCAACAAATGATTTTTTTGACTTTTCCATTATTTGGTTAAGTTTTTCTATTAATGTTGCTTTTGGTTCTTCAACGGCTTTCATTTCTTTCATCTCTTTCTTCTCTTTCGGTGAAGTGGCTATCGCCTTTCGTAAATCCTCTAAAAACAATAACTGCGTTTGACGAAGATTTGTTATGTACTTATTTATTTCTTCCGTTAATTCTATAAAATTTTGAGATAAACTTTCAGAAATATGATGTATCTCAGAAAATTTCTCTTTATGTTCTTTATCACTATATTCTTCTTTTACCAATTGCAAAAACTGAAGTATCTCTCTTAAATATTGCTCCATAATGGAAGGAAGCTTCTGTATTTCATTAATATTTATCCCTATTACTTGCTTTTCTAGTGATTCAATTAAACGTGTTTCCATTTTGAGCCTAATATCATCAACAATTTCATAAAAAATATCAACCAGCCAAGTATCCTCTTGTTTATAGGATTCAAAGAATTTATCCAAAACCTCTTTTACTCTCGTCTTTATTGAGGTTTTCTCCTCCAAATTTTTATATATCTTCTTAGTTAATTCAATAATTTTATTAAATTCATTTGAAAATTCTTGTTGAAAGGCATCAAAATCAG
>SUPS01000061.1 GCA_005191415.1 Candidatus Helarchaeota ASGARD archaeon Hel_GB_A | reverse complement strand
CTTTAGGTTTAAACTAATCTCATTTTTCTGAAAATTTAAAATAAGATAACTATTTAAAAAATTATTTTCTATAGTTTGAATAACTTAAAAAAAATTAAGTTTTTATGTGAAGGAAAATGAATAGAGCACGTGGAAGCAAAATTTTAAAAATTCTTATTGGAGTCATTGTCGCCGGTGTTTTTATCTTTATTTTTGCGATTTCTGCGATAATAAGTCTAATAATCAACTTAGAATTCTATCAAAACAGATTAGGGTTGAATTGGTGGACCTATTTTACCATGGATAATGCCGCAATTCTTTGGTGTCCTATTGTTACAATCATTATAATGGCGATTATAGTAACTTGCTTGAATCCAACTACCAGTACAACACTCACATTGGTAAGAAGTGCGATTCATAAAGGATATCGAAAACCGTCTCGTCTAAAATGTGTGCTCTGGAACTATATCGTAATTGCGGGGCTAGGAGGACTTGGAATGGGGTGGTTCATTGGATTTATGACGAATGCTGGCTTTGGTATTTTCGTTGCAAAGGAAGCAAATTTATCGTATAATTTCATGACGTTCATAAATGCATTATCATATCCATTGAATCCAGGAGTAGCAGATATGAATGTGGTCTTCGCTTTCTCATTCATTTTACGCCCCTTCATAATTTTAGGGGTCCTCTGTATAATGATAAAATTGGGACTCGATTTGTTGATTGCATTCGGTTTCCGTAGAGGGTATGGAGCAAATGCCTTCAAGGTATCGGGAACTATCGCGTTAGAGATTGCAATGTGTTTCTTTATTGTATGGCTTTATCTTCCGAGCGGTGCATATGATGTAGTGGATTCAGTTGCGGCTAATTCGGTAATTTTAGGTTTCTTCGCCAGTTTCATAATTGGACTAGTATTCTATCTCATCGGACTTTTCAATCCTGAAAAATTCCGAGACGAGAATCTTTATAAAAAGGTAATCGCACTCGCGTTAATCGTCTTGTTCATAATCCCAATTGGAGCCCTCATTGCCGCAGGAGTTAAAAGTTTGTATCGAGAAGCAAATTGGAATACATGGGTATGGGACACGAAGATTTCGACCCAGATCGAAAAAACACGAACAGCCGCAGGAATTGATGAATTTCGAGAACTCACAACACAGCAACTCATGGATAATCAATCTTTTTCTGGAACTACTGATGTGGAAATCATACCACATATTCGAACGTACGATTACCAAGCTTCTCGAGCATCTATGGAGAACCAAATAGGCACATTATGGGAAACCTTAGCAGATTCAGATATTATCTATTTAAACCGATCAGAGTATTGGACAGCGCCTCGGACTATAAGATCAGACTTAGAGTTGAATTGGGTCAATGACCACCTTATTTATACCCATTCACGAGGGTTTGTCGCATTAAATCCCGTTACAGGTGAATTAATTCCTACAGGATCATATAAAACAGTTTTCGGAGTTCCTTATGACTACCCAATTTACTTTGGCGAACTTCCCGATAATGGCTACACTATGTTAAATCAATCGCATCTCGTACAAGAAATTGGTAACATAACATATCAAGGCGCACCCGATGTGACGCTTTCGGGCTTTCTCAATTGGTGGTATATAGAAGAATGGGGATTTAAAACTGGAAATCCCACAAATTATCTCGTTAAGCGAAATATTTTTGATCGGATTGGAGATATTCTGCTACCGTATATGATAATGGGGGATGATCCTTACCTAGTTTTTGATGGAAATAACAAAAAGATGTACTATTGTGTCGATATCATCTTAGACTTTCCTGCATTCTCAGCGTATATTCAATCAGATATTGTACGATGGTTAGGCGTTGTCTTAGTTGATACATGTTTAGGGACAATGGATTTTTACTATTACAATCGAACCTTCCAAAATTTTCCTTATGAGTTTCTCAATATTTATAGCAAAATGTACAATTGGCAACCAATGCCCTCCTGGCTCACATTGCAATTGAAATACCCTGAAATATTAAATGAATATCAGCTCGAGATCGATTATACCTATCATGTCACGGATCCTAATATCTGGCGAAGTGGGAGCGATTTCTTCGAGCGCCCACCTGCAACAGATTTACACCATATAATGTACGATATTGGATATGGACTTACATATGTTGGCGCTTCCTTTGTCGAATTTAAAGGAGCAGAAGTTGGCAATCTCGTTGGATTCTATATTATTGAGAATGGAGAATTCGTCGATAAATTAGGACGCGTGACATTCTATCGGAATGGAACATTAGGACAAACGCAAATGATTGGATTATCCGCAGCAAGGGCAGCATATGAGCAGGCAGATGCCCAATTTCTCCAGCTTCTACCCAACAAACGATTCGGTAATTATCTTATTTATCCCTTAGCAGGATCCCTTTATTTCGTTATTCCAGTTTATGAAACGACAGGTACTGGTAAGGAAACTCTCAAAAGAGTTGCCCTTGTTAATTGTTTTGATCCGAATGATATCGGAATAGGGAATAGTACCATGGAAGCTTATGATTCATTAAATATTACCGCCGAAATTCCCGAAGGGGTACTTTCTTTAAATGTAATTAGAGCACCTGCTATTTCCAAAGCAAATACATATTCAGGGACATCAAATAACCTCGAACTTTTGATTAATAATGGATTCACTAATCAAGGATTTGATGTTACTCTTAATATCAGCACACAAAGCCAATATTTCAACGTATCTTTTGGTGGACAAGAACTTACACCAAATTTTGATGGACAGAATTATACCTATTTTATTGCGAATTTTAGCTTACTTCCTACCCAATATGTCGGAATTATTCCACAGATTACAGGACGCCTTCCCGCCGGTTCGCCCTCAATGACTATTGAATACTATATTGACTTATACTTTAGCAATGGCACTCTTTACGACCGAAAAACCCGGACTATCTATATCTATCAATAATCTTTTATTTTTTCCTTTTTTTTGCCTAATAAGTAGTTTTTAATTTTCAATTTTCTCCGCTACAGAAGGCAATAAATTAATTAATCCCTCTAAAGAGGACTCTAAGACAATAACACATCAATAAAAAACTCTGAAGATCGTTGGATGCTGTAATAAATCTGAAAATTGAGGTAGTTCTAAAGATGGTGGCAGAAAGATGACCGAAAAAAAGAAAAAGAAGAAAACGAGTTCGTTACAGAAATTGAAGGAAACCATGATTAATTACATTAAGAATATAAAGAGTTATGAAGATTGGGATCGATTTGTGCAAATGTTTATGATGAAGTTTCCAGAAAGAAAAAAGAAGTTTGAGACAGTTTCTGGGATCGAAATTAAACGATTGTATACACCTCGAGATATAGAAGATTTGGATTATGGGCGTGATCTTGGCTATCCTAGTGTCCCACCTTTCACGAGAGGGGTTTATCCAACCATGCATCGTGGTAGATTTTGGACGCAACGCCTGATAGCTGGCACGGGCACGCCTGAGGATACGAATAAACGTTTAAAATTCTTGATAGAGCAAGGTCAGACAGGATTAAACATTATCTACGATTTACCTTCACATCGAGGAATTGATCCAGATGATGAACGAGCAAAAGGCGAAATTGGGAAAGATGGCGTAAATTGTTGTTGTCTGGAAGATATGAGGGCAATTTTTAAGGATATTGATTATCAGAAATATTCAGTTTCGCAGATAACGGCGATTCATGTATTGTGTATGTACATCGCTATGGCGGAGCTCGATGGAGTAGACATTTCCACCTTACGCGGCACCGTGCAGAGCGATATGTTCAACGCCATCCAAGGCTGTGGAGCGCTTGCCTCGGATATCACAAGAAGAGGTAAAGGGGCGATAGAGTACGCTATCGATATATGCGTCGATATCATTGAGTTTTGCTCCAAATACATGCCAAAATGGTATCCAATTTCCATAGTAGGGCGAAATATAAGAGAAGCAGGAGCAGATGCCGTATCAGAGATAGCCATTGCATTTTCCAATGGACTTGCGTTCGTTGATAAAGCCATAGAGCGGGGGTTAAATATCAATGAATTTGGCGAGCGATTATCATTTATGTTTTGTTGCGAAAATGACTTTTTTGAAGAGGTAGCTAAGTTTAGAGCGGCGCGAAGAGTATGGTATAAATTAATGAAGGAAAAAGGGGCGACAAATCCCCTAGCAATGCTGGTTCGGATGCACGTTCAAAATAGTAGTATAGCCTATACGGCTCAGCAACCTTTAAACAATATCATAAGAGGGACATTACATACGGCGGCTGCCGTGATGGGAGGTGCCCAATCGTTACATACTAATGCCTATGATGAAGCATGGGGACTTCCAACAGAGAAAGCTGCCATGATTGCCTTAAGAACTCAGCAAATCATCGCGGAAGAATCTGGAATTATGGATACAATAGATCCATTAGCAGGTTCTTATTATGTAGAAGCCTTAACTAATGAGTTGGAAGGGAGAATACTTGCGATGGTTCGTGAAATGCAAGAAAAAGGAGGCTCTGTAGTTTTAACGGAGAATGGTTGGATTGCAAATCTGCTAGAAAGAAATGCTTACAAATATCATCGCGCCATCGAAACAGGGGAGCGTGTGGTAGTTGGAGTTAATAAATACGTGTTAAAAGATGAAAAATTGGATATCGAAATCCACGAAATTCCTGAAGAAGTTGCTCAACATCAAATTGCCCGTGTAAAACGAGTAAGAGCAGAAAGAGATCCACAAAAATGGAAAGAAGCCATGGATAATTTGCGACGGGTATGCGATGCCAAAGTAAAAGATCGCAGCGTGAATATCATGCGACCTCTCATCGAAGCCTATAAAGCAGGAGCGACCTTGGGAGAATGTTATGACGCCATATGGCCCCCACATAGATTTATGGACGAGTAAGGAGGGCGTTTATGACATCTAGAAAGCTTAAAGTTTTAACAGCAAAACCAGGACTGGATGGACATGATAGAGGCATTAAATACGTGAACCGCGTATTCCGAGATGCAGGATACGAAGTTATCTACATCGGCAATGCTATGCCAAAGGAAATCGTCCGAGCAAGCATCGATGAAGACGTCGATATTATCGGCTTATCAATTCTAAGTTCGAGTTACAAGATCCTCATCCCTGAATTTTTGGATATCGTTGAAGAAAAAGGAATAAAAGATCGCATGTTGCTTTTAGGCGGAATCATACTTCCGAAAGATCAAGAACTTTATAAAAAACGAGGCTTCGCTGGCGTGTATGGTCCTGGAACCAATGTCCATGAAGTAGTCAAGTTCATCAACAAACATTTTAATATATCGTCCTAATCTTTCGCACCAATTTACACCATTCTGACTTACATATCTCTTTTTTTGACGATTATTTCTTATCAAGAAGAATTGACAACCTACGCGTCAGAAAAAAAATTCTTATTAGTTTTATTCATTAAATAATTAGTGAAATCTTGGAGATTATGGTTGAATGGAAAAAATGGGCGATTTATCCGCAATGATTTTCAATATTCAGAAGTTATCAACTGAGGATGGTCCTGGAATTCGAACCACGGTCTTTTTTAAAGGGTGTCCCTTAAAATGTCGGTGGTGTCATAACCCTGAGGGAATTGATCCGCGTCCACAGCTCATATGGATAGGAGTTAAATGTATTGGCTGTCAAACTTGTATTCAAACGTGCGAGCATAACGTCTTAACATTTAGTAAAGCTGGTCTACAAATTGATCGCGCAAGGTGTCGGCGATGTGGAGCCTGTGCCGAAGCTTGCCCGAGTACTGCGCTTGAATTGATCGGAAAAAAATACACGATTGAGAATCTTTTTGTGGAAATTGAAAAAGATCGTCCATTTTATGAGCAATCTCAGGGTGGGGTAACCTGTTCGGGGGGCGAGGCGACGATGCAAATAGAACCGCTTACCGAATTTTTGAAACTGTGTAAACAGAATAACATCCAAACAGCACTTGATACTTGTGGCTATGTAAAGAGAGAAAATTTAGAGAGAGTTCTACCCTACGTTGATTTGGTTTTATATGATCTTAAAATATTGGATTCTGAAAAGCATAAAGAATATACAGGGGTCTCCAACGAACGCATACTAGAGAATGCGAAATATATTGCACAACAAGAAATCCCTATGTGGATTAGAACTCCAATCATCCCAGGGCATACCGATTCTGAAGAAAATATAACCCAGATAGCGCGGTTTATCAAAGACCATTTATTGCCTGCAGTAAAACGCTATGATCTCTGCGCATTTGTGAACCTTTGTAAAGCCAAATACGAGCGATTAGGAATTGATTGGGCGTTCAAAAATACGCCTCTTGTTACGCGGGAAAAAATGGAATATCTTGCAAAGGTCGCACGGCAAAACGGAGTTCCAAATGTGGTGTGGTCGGGCCCCACGAGTTAAGTAAGTAATTTAAGATATCAGAATTGGTAAAGGATAATGGATTTCAGGATAAAAACAGAACTTAAAATGAAAATAGAGGAGTTACCTGATTCTACAGGAGTGTATCTCTTCAAAGATGCCGAAGGGAAAGCGTTATATATAGGAAAAGCTAAATCGATCAAAAATCGAGTAAAATCACACTTTTCGCCTAAAGAAGGCGTTCCAACAGATTCATTTATCATTAATCAGGCGACAGATATCGAATTCATGCTTACAAATTCCGAGATTGAAGCATTGTTATTAGAAGCAGAACTCATTAAAAAATACAATCCAAAATACAATATTAATTTAAAAGATGACAAAAGTTTTCCCTATATTGTTATTACAGATGAAGATTTTCCACGAATACTGGTGCGACGGCATCGGAAAAAAGCTGATTTGCAAAAATATAAACGCATTTTCGGTCCATATACAGATGTTGGAGCGATAAAGCGAACTTTGAATTTTCTTTTTAAGATATTTCCTGTATGTTCGTGTTATCCATCACGAAAGAAACGAGTTCGTCCTTGTCTCAAATATCAACTGAAACGATGTTCGGCCCCTTGTGTTGGAAAAATTACACAAGAAGAATATCTCAATAATATTGCTAATATCGAGGCAATTCTAGCAGGGAAAAAGGAAGATCTCATCGAACAACTGAAACAGAAAATGGATCAAGCAGCAAAAGAATTAAATTATGAGGTTGCCGCTGTCCTACGGGACCAAATTTGGGCTCTTGAAAAAACCATCATTCATCAAAAAGTTCTTTCAACAAAGTCAGAAATATCACTTGGAGTTCTTGAATTAAAGAAAATTTTGAAATTACCACGAGAACCAATTAAAATTGAGGCATTCGATATCTCGAATCTCAGTGGAACAGATCCGACAGGTTCATTAGTTGTCTTTATCAATGGCAAAGCTGAAAAACGTGAATATCGGCGTTTCAAGATTAGAGGAGTTACCGGAGCGAACGATGTCGCTATGATGCAAGAAGTTATTGAACGACGCTATCAAAGGCTGTTAAAAGAAGATCAAGCCCTCCCAGATTTGGTGGTGGTAGATGGAGGGAAACCACAATTAAATGCTGCATTAAAAGTTTTAATAAAACTAAATTTAGGCAATCTTCCTACAATAGGGCTTGCAAAGCGGTTTGAGCATGTGTTTGTTCCAAATAATCCAAATCCAATCGTAATATCGCCAGATTCTCCAGCTTTATTCCTCCTTCAGCGGATTCGAGATGAAGCACATCGCTTTGCCTTACAATATCATCGATTACTACGTAGAAAGAAAATAAAAGATCCCAGTTAAATAGCATTTCCGCATTTCTCACAAAAATACTGAGTTCTGGAATTTCTATAACCACATAAGGGACAAACTTTCTCATTCAGAGAAGGTTTTTCGTAGGAGGGCTCATATCTCCCTTTTCGAGTCAACCAAGTGAAAATATTCAAAGCGAGTTGAGCGTGAAAAGGACATCGAATCCCTAATTCAGGTACATAATAATCGGAAAACATTAGAGGAGAACCTGTGGCGAAGACGTAACCTTCTCCGAATTGCGCAGTTGCCATTACGATAGCCTTGGGTGGTCGTGTATCCGGATCGCTATAAGCCAAAGGCTTTGCTTCCTTTGTTAATGCAAGAGAGCATCCTTGGTAATAAAAGCGTGGAATTTTTTTGAAAATCGGATGTGATTCAAAATGAGTGATGATGGGAATTCTGAATCGTGTAGGGGGATTCCCATACCCAGATTCGGATGAAGGAGAAAAATAATTTTCGCCCCCACGAATCCAATCAGAGACGAAGAAGATTCCGAATTTTCGGGAGAGATCATTCAAGCAATCTGCTACTTTTCCAGCAATGTTTGGGATGTGCATGAAGTTACCTATAAATTTAGTGATAACACGCATTAATCGAGCAGGAACTGCTGATGCCAGAGGGTTATTAGGAGTTCCAATCAACAAAAGCCTCCCCCCTAGTGAAATAAAGCTCTGAATATCCGAAATTTCGCGCTGCGTGAAAGAGCTTGTAGGGCAGTATATAACAAGTAAATCATAATGGCGTAATGTTTGCCGATTAAGCCGAATTTCGCCAGAATAACTAAATCTATAGTGAAATTTTTTGAGAATTTCGTATAAAGTGGTAATAGGACCAAAAATACGACCTTGAATAGATTCACCATGTCCCTCAGAAAAAAGAACGCTTTTCCCCATATGGATAATAAAGGGAATCAAACTTAAAAAACTCAACGACTTACTATAAATCATTCAATTATTAGGAGCCTAATGAAATGTTTGAATGTTATCATACGAAGGGGAATCGTCATGTAAATGGCGAATTTGAGGTGTATCGTGTCGTAATGGGAGAAATTGCTTTCATTCAGACCTCGCCTCAATTAAAGGATACGAGCATTATTTTAGCCAAGAAAGGAGACATGTTCAATGTTATTCCTTATTATTTTCACAGAGCAGTGAATATATCACCGGATTTACCATTGGTTACCTCCGATATAAGACCTTTAAATACTGAAACATCTTATTCACCTGTTGATACAGAAGGATTTCCTATAAATATCGTACGAAATGAAGAAAATACCCTCTTTCTCCGAAAAAAAGATGGACAATTGGTACCATTAGATGAAAAAACACCAGAGATATCTCATCCAACACACCATAGCCAGATCTCAATTTCTCAATCGTTAATTGAAAATATTATTGAAGATGCAAGAAATAATCGATTAGAAATAGGGAAATCCTATCAAGAAACAGGATATATTGTCACGAATGTGCGAAAAGTCTCAGATATAAAAGAGTTTTTCATCAATCCCGAGAACGCTTCTAAAATCGATGAACTAGTATATATCACTTTAGATGGACGTTTAGAGGAGATAAATATCGCAAATGGATTAACTATCATTCTACCAGGAGCCGTTCCGTTGTAAAAAGGATTTTATTTTTTATATCTTCATCCTTATGAATTTTATTTACTTTGATTAAATATTTATAGAAAGACTGGTGACATAAATGCCATATCTCGAATTAGATGATGGAGTTCGCATGTGGTATGAGATTCATGGGCGAGAAGATGGGAGAAATATTCTTTTATATCATGGGTGGGGGGCGAGTACGGCATTTTGGAGCGAGCAAATTCCACTTTTAGTAAATATGGAGTATAAGGTAATTGCTTTAGATGGGAGAGGGCATGGGAAAAGCGATAAACCCCGAAAGGGATATAATTTAGACCGTTTGCGACAGGATTTCATTAATTTCCAAGATACCCTAAAAATGGATGAGTGGGCAGTAGTGGGACATTCTGCAGGGGGAGGAGTTGCTCAAGTCACCTATCATGATTATCCGGATCGCACTAAAGCACTTGTTCTTATCAATACATCTTATACCATAGTTGAAACTTTTCAACAAAAACTTTTTTGGAATCTATTACCGACTGATCCCCATCCCTCCAAAGCAAATGCCTGCCCTTCCCCCTCATTTTCCATAGGGATTACAAGTTCTATAGACCTAAAGATTGAAATTCAGGAGAATTACAATAAATATTCAAAAATAATAGAAGCATAACTGATTTGAATATCTCTATATTCCATCAGTTTTAACTAGACTAATTTTACATGGATTAGTTCGATTCCATCTTAGCTCGATTCCGTCTTGATCGATTTAGTCACGTGCCCCTTCCCATCATCATTTGTAGGCATCAAAAGCTTTAAAAAGCTGAGATTTTACCAATACCGCTCATGCCTGAATGTGAATTCAAAGTGTTCCAATGTGAGCATTGCGGGCAGTTCTCGTATAAACGTTCCACTCACAAGGTAGTTCGATGCCCATTCTGCCGAAAAAAAAACTAGCTGGCACACCTTTGGCAGTTCTACAGACCGCAAGAGAGGCGATGGCTTATATCAAGACACAAAAATTGCAACATGCTTCAAATGGAGAGGATTGGTTTGAAAGATTTGAGTGATACAACCATTCTTCGATTGAAGTCCAGAAAAGTTGCGAAACTAGCTACGGGAGTCCCCCTTCTAGATGAGATTTTAGGGGGAGGGTTTCGAAAGGATGCCTTCATCCACTGTTATGGAAAGCCAGGGAGCGGTAAATCCACCTTTGCCCTGCATCTCGTGGCAAAAGTAATTAAGGCAGGGGACCGCGCGCTCTGGGTAGATTGCAATGGGGCTTTCAGCATTCTCCGCCTCCAAGCCTTACTCGGAGATGATACCGCTATATTAAAGAACCTGGTGCTGGTCCGCCCCACCTCCTTTCGCCACCAGACACAGATCCTCCACCAAATTCGCTACCACCTTGACCGCCTTGGACTCATTGTGGTCGATCCGATCACCCACTTCTATCGGGCAGAACGATATAGAGAAAGTTCGCAAGGGTATTTCCAAGAGTTGATTACCCAGCTAGGGGTGCTGATAGGTTTTACTCATTTGCAACACATCCCTGTCCTTGTCACCAATTATGCGACCGTGAGAAGCAATCGTGACCACATCCCCTTGGTCGAGAAAGGGTTCGCCCGCGTGGAACGCTACCGGCTCTACTTTGATACCATGCCTCCTACCTCTGAAGAGGATATCCCTCCAAAAAAAACTCATAATTGAACGGGCCCCCGCATCCTTCTCGCAACGCCGCACTCTCCTATTTACCATTACTTCTACTGGGCTGACCTTCTTGAAAAAATTACGTGAGGATTAGATATGGACTTAGTGAAGTATGGCATATATTTAATAGTCATTCTTGTTGTTGCTTTCCTCTTTGAACAGATTGTAACGTTCCTCTACGATATATCCGTTCGCGGCATTGGTGGCGACCTTGTGGCATACATCTATTTAGCGATTGTCTGGACCACCATTCTCCTCGTAGCCCGCGGCTTTCTTGACAAAAATATTCACCCGAAATCCTCTCAATTCGCCACTTGGGAAGGTCTAGGACACATCGGGATCGTTCTGGTACTCTATTTCTATAGCTTTGAACCGCTCCTTCTCTTTATATTCCCTATTACTATCGGTCTTGGCTATTGGCTCCATCAAAACCACTCCATGACAATTCAACATCGCTTTCGCTTGCAGCTAATCCATCCTGAGTTCATAGACACCCGAGGAGGGTTCAGCGTCTTGAATGCAGGAGGTAAAGGGTACATTTTATTCAAATTTTTTCTGCTGAGACCCCCCCTTCCCTTCCGAGAACTACTGCTCTACCTCTATCAGGAACAGCTACCCTTCGTCTTTGAAATGCACCATACCAAAGGCCCTATCCACTACTGCTTAGGATTCTTCATGAGCGGACGGAAGTATGGGACCATCCATCAAGAGCTCCTCACGAAAGTCAATCGGTTAAGCCAGTTCCTCAAAAAGCAACGCGTGAAATTCTTCGATGCGAATGATTACCTGAATATCTTAACGATATTTTATGCCCCGTACTTCTTTTACACCCCATCCCCCCTGGATACCCGCGGGCATCCTCTCGCATTCCCCCAACTCGCCATCATCGAGAAAGACTTGATAATTCGGCGCGACTTGGAGGCTGCCACCGTCTCCCTCCACCTGATTCACCCTCCCTTCTCGATTAATCGTATCCATTCCGTCCTCCAGTCACTCGGTGAACCCTTCTTTCTCCAAATCTACTGCCGCCTTCTGAGCCCCACCGAAATCAAGCTCCGAGAAGGCGAATTTGATATGAAATACCGCCAATCCATCCAACGGCTCACCGCGGGACTCGAAGATAACGCGGAGTTTCAGGCGGCGAGCTACCTCTTCAGCACGGTCGGACAGGTTTCGAAAGAGAACATTGAGCCCCTCCTCGACCGCGAGGAATTAGCCCGTCTAAAAGGGCTGAAAACCGAATTGCAGCAGATCAAGCTCGGTCATCAAATTGGACTTTGGGAAGTTGAGATTCGGTTCATGGGAACTGACACCACCGCACAAATGTTGGCACTCAAGTGTGGCGGAACCCAACGAACTCTCTCCCCCCACGCCTTCGCCCTCTTTGTCTCGCGCAGCAAACTGGGCTCGCCCCGCATCCTCAATAGCAAACAACTATTTTCCCTCCTGCCTTCGCACCTCGCTCAGACCGGGTGCGACCTGCCCGCATCAGAGATATCGTAACGCTTTCACATATGTCGGTGTCAAATTTGAAATCTGCCTCACTTCCCCGCCCGAACCAACAAAATTGATCCATAAAACGGAATATCTCCCACAATAGGGAAATTGTACTTAAATAAATCCAAAAATACTCCTCTCATTCTCATCCATTCCTCCTAAACCTGCTCTACCCTCCCCCGAAAATTCCTCAATCTAGTAGGGAAATTTTCCCCCTCAGAGGTAGAATCTACTCCTCTCAATTACCAGATTTTACTAGGATAAAGATCATTACAAATCCCACTCATTACCGCCGAACTGTTACCCCAGATTTCGAAAAAAGAAAACAGCACTAAGAACAAAGCCACCTTCAATTTTATAAATCTAAGCGAACATATTGTTACCATATGAAAAACAATTCGGTAGAAAAATATTGCCTTTAGGAAATAAGACAAAGGTCTTGGCAAATATTTTCTGAAGCGTTGTTAATTTATTTTTAACTCCGTAAGAGATTCTAATCGCCTTAATGATGGAGGAAACTTTATTAACGGATTCTACCGCAAATCTAGTGATTGGAGTGCCTGGAGGTTGCCGAAGGAGTCCAGGAGCGCTGTTAATTGATTCTCCCGCCAAATCTAGTGATTGGAGTGCCTAGAGGTTGCCGAAGGAGTCCAGGAGCGCTGTTAATTGATTCCCCGCCAAATCTAGGGTTTAAATTTCCTTTTGGCGGAATAAAACCATCTCTCCATCATCTGATGTAAAATAAAAGCCTCCATCTTCACGATTCCAAAAATATTTTATCATTTCCTCCTGCAGATTCAATGCCTTTTCTAAATAACTTATATCAAAAGTGGTTTCATATAATTCAATGAGCCCCCATATTAAGAAAGCATAATCATCTGCATTGGCTAGAATCGCGGCATCTCCATCTCGGGATCTATGTAGAAGTCGCCCATCTTCTCTAATTAAACATTTAAAAATAAACTTAGTAGCCTGTTGTGCCGCTTCAATATATTTAGGATTTCTTAAGATATGGGCTGCCTTTGCCAAAGCCGCTATCATTAGTCCATTCCAATTCGTTAAGATTTTATCATCCTTGGCTGGATGGAATCGTTTATCCCGGATTATAAAGAGTTTTTGCCGAATTTTTTGAACTTGTGTTTTTAATTCATTCTCTGAGATATTCAACTGTATTTAGATTATGAATGAAGTGTGGTTAATTCTGTGATGAACCCATCTATCATTGTGATTAGCATCTGTGCTTCATTCTCAGGTATATCTCCATTATCCCTGTATTGTGTAATCACATCTTTCGCACATTCAAGTTCGGACTCAGCCAGAATGAGATGGGCTTCCACAAGTTCTGTGTACTCTTCTACCATCCAAAATAGTGCCAAATCGAGGTTTTCACTTGCTGTCCAAAGAAAAAAATCGATGGAAAGCGAAATATATAGACTATAATTGTTAAAAATTTGATCTCTCAACTGCTCAATCTCGGTTTCAATATTTGCAATTTTCATCGATTCCTCTGTCCCGACCATCGCTCCCATAATTGATGTAATATGATCACGGATGTTATGTAAGTAATTCGAGATATAATCACCATCCTCTTCTGAAATAAAGCCGATCCAGTCAAGGATAATAGTAATTACATCAGAGAGTTCAACGTTCGCTTTTGCAAATTTGTCCAGAATAATGGATAGTGGTATACGTCCTTCCAAATATGCGTCAAGTGCTCCATTGACCAGGCATTCGGCAGCATCAAGTCGGTTAATTATTATCCAGTCAAATAAGAAACAGAAACGCTCATCTACTTCATCTTGTAAATCATCAATCTCCCATAGAACATAATTAACCATTTCTTCTACAATAGTCTCAAAAGTTTCAGAGAGCGTAAAAGCTAAAGAATCATTTGGACGATCATTATCCGCATCCCAGACAGTTACAACAATTTCATGTATCTCATAATCCATGACCCAGTCATTAGATAATTCAAAGTAAAAATTGGTTTCAGTAGGCGTTGGTCGGTAAGAAATTAGCAATTGGTCATCTATAAAAATATCAAGGATTTCAATTCCTTGATCATCACCGCTATTATCATCAATTGCATCAAAGGATATATTTACTTTGAACATATCATCACTTACTTCTAAATTAGAAATTATGGGTGGAGTAATATCATCGTCTATGATTGTAATTTCTCCGTTTACACTTGTAGATACTTCGAGAGATGTTAAATTAATGGTGAATGCTTCACATCCCAGTTCAATGACTTCGATAGTTAAGGTTTCAATTCGTGTCTCCCCTGGTAGGAGAAATAATTGATCTTGTGAGAATACTCCCTCACCAATCATCATATCTGAAATGTTTAATGTATAAAAATCTTCCACGTTCCCGATATTTTGAATTTCAATGTTGTATTCCCCAACAGCATAGTCGAAGATTGTCTGTGATAGAGGATCTATCATGATTTCACAATCATAAAAAGGAAGAATTTTTATCCTAATTTGAGCTGGAAATGAAAAATTATCTAAGAGTGCAGAAATGATTGAAATCTTGACAATTTGAAGACCTGGTTCTTCATTATAAATTCTTGGAATTATAATTGATAAGTTTATAATGGCTGAGTGGGTTGGAGCAATACTTACAGAGGTATCAGATATATTTACTACCCAATCTGATCTAATATTATCTAATTCTATGTAGAATGTATCAAATTCTGGATTTAGGTTAAATATCTCAATAATGAAATTTTTTGATTCTCCAGGTACTATTTCGGTGGAAGATGGATTAACATAGTATAAGGAACTGACATTTCCAACTATAGGATTTTCAACTCTTTCTTCCACTGTCTGAATCATATTTTCTATGTCATTTACCAATTCTGAACTCTGATTCTGAAACATTTCACTACTTTTTCTGGCCATTTGAGTTATATATTCACTATCTTCGTAAATTCCATCCATCGTTTCATTGATGTTGATTAAACTCAATTCAAATTCTTCAATTTGACTTTCATTGTATCCTCGAGCAATTAATTCTTGAGTGGCATTTTCAGGTAACCCTTCCCGAGATACATAATCCGAAATATTATTCAAGGCTGCTTGAGAAATACTTGTTAAATTAAAAAACTCGGAAATGAATGAATAATTATATGCTGTTATACTCGCAAGAGAAAAACTCTCATTTAATGTAATGATATTTGTAATGACAGCTTTTGAAAAATTCTTTATTGCTTCAGCTTGTAAATTCTTATATGTGGTTTCGTTATCTATATATGCTCCATGGAATCTCTCATAGGAAATTTTTAAAGCTTCTAAAAATGTAGTTAGATTTGCAAGATTATAAGTTAATATATAAGTTATATTTTCTAAGTAATTTTCAGGTTCAGGTAAAGATATATTAACTGGTTGAACTTCTACTACGGATTCATAATCTTCATCAGGAGGGTCTTTTGATACTTCAATAGCGAAATCTCGTATCTTCCTCAAATCATCTGCCTGCAGTAGAGCCGTAATTTCCTCACTTATTAAATATAAACCATATATCTCCATTGCCCAACCAATAGCTTCTATAACCCAACCAGGAACTCCTCCGATACCTAAACCAATAAGGTCTAAAATTACACCGAATAACGCTAACCAATTACCTAACATTCCTTTGCTTTGACTTGTTTGATCGATTTGTATTGCCAAATCGTTCGATTCTTTGGCTAAGTCCAGAAAATCTTGTTTGTATTGCTGTACGAACATATTTAAAGAAACATTTTTTCCTGGTGGGGGAGTAAACATCATTGAATCTTGTCTTATAAGACTCGTAATATTCACAGTATATTCATAAGAGCTATTTACATAAAAGGCGGAGTAACTCGAAGTATCGAACCAGGTCCATTCATCATAATCAAAAAAGTTATCATTTACCACACTCCCAGTCCAATTTTTCAGAAATTTCCACGAAATAACTGTTGCAGAATTATTTAATATTGGAACATCAGATATTAAGGCTTCACTAACAGGGGGACCTATTAAATTGCCGTCTCTTTTTTCATATATTACTAAATTTGCAGTAAAATTATAATCATCTGCGCCTATAAGTGCTACATTAATATCATAGAACTCATTGAAATTTAACTGGTCTGGGACAAATTCATCATATCTTAAATACCAGATCGCCCCAATCTCAGGACGAGCTCCAAATTTTAGTGGAAACACTGGAACAAGCGTATACAAAATAGGAGTATAAAAGTAATACCCATCAGAATTCTGGACTTTTACAGTATAATTATACAATGTTGTTTGGGAAACTGTATGATTAACTGTAAATTCTACAATTTGATAAGAATCTGGTGCAATAGAATAAGAGAGGGATTGTATAATGGAAGAATTTTCAATCAAAAAAACTGTTCCTGTATATGTTGAGCTTAATAAATTCTTTAGATTTATCTGAATATGATAGGGTTGCCCACTGAAACTAGCCCCCTCTGGAGAAGAAATGCTTTGAACTCTTGGCGGTTGAACTGTGTCAATATGGAAATGAAAATCTGCCCAAACTTCCCCCTTCCTATGATATTCCCCAATTCCTTCGAGAATTGGTCCCGATACCGATATATAATGGTAAACAGGACCTGTTATTGTATGTTCTACAATTAAAATTGGACTACTAGTACCTACATGTGGAATGTAATCATAAACATATATTTCCCATTGAATGTAAAATCCAGTAGTAAAATATAATTGTATTTGAATATTAATATCAACACTTGTGGTAATTGTGTAAGTAAGTGGAGAGGGATGAACAGTATCTCCACCACTTGTTGTTGTAAAACCATCGGGATTCAGGGGATCAAGTGGTCTATTTATTGTATAAAGAACAGCCGCAAGATGTATATCGGCTTGACTAATCGCAAGACCATGAAGGCTTATTCTATCTATGTGAATCAGTAACTGAAATCTAGGGTCTTCACTCTTATTTGAAATGCTATGTTCTTTTTTAAATTTTAAATTAATGCAAAATGCTGAAGTCCCAATAGGAAATAACATTAATAAAATTAGAAAAATTACTAAACCTTTTCTTTTTAATTTGGTTTTAATCAAAATCTTTCCTCCATTCTTCAAGTATTCAAAAAGTATAGAATTCTCAAAGTATTTATAATCTTAAATGCTAAAAACTTCTACTTATAGCAAAATCCTTAATCTAAAATACTCCTTTTAGTATATGAGTATGTTATAA
>SUPS01000308.1 GCA_005191415.1 Candidatus Helarchaeota ASGARD archaeon Hel_GB_A | reverse complement strand
TCTTCTAAATCTTCTTTATAGACTTCCTCAAATTCCTTTATGAATTTTAGGAGTTTAGAACGAAGAAATTCTGTAACTTGCCCACTAAGAACAAGAGCTACACGAGAATATTCCCCAATTTCTACTATAATCTCAAAATCTTGATATTGAATTGCTTTCATTGTAGTTTCTTTCTGAGACATTTCCGTTCCAAATGAACTGATGGCCGTTAGAAATCCTGAAACGAGATCTTCATCGAATTCAAATCCTCCAAATGCTTGTGAATACATTACAATACCACTTTTCTTATTCAGAATCATAAGATATCTTAAAATAGATTGAGAATATTTCTCTTCGACCTGACTAACTTGGTCACGAATTTCATATAGGCGCTTAGTGATGTCTGTTATGGCGTTGATATCTTCTTTAAACGTCTCAGCATAGATTTTTACATTTGTTTCTGCAATTTTTATGAAATCTTTTATCCAATTAATGGTATCATAGAATAAAGCACCAGCCATAAATTCTTCAATATGTTCATCATCATCAAATTTAATCGATAATTCATCCTCCCACTTAGTAATTAATTCAACATATTGAATCCTATCAAAACTTTTTTCAATTTTTAATTTAATTTCCTTTAAAATCAGGAGTATTTCATGCACAAAATCTTCAATTTCGCAGGCACGCGTTAAAACAAAGAGACGCTCTATTATTTCAAAAGTGTTGATTATCTTCTGTCCAATCTGTTCAACGCGAACTCTCAGTTTTTGAGTAACTTCTAATGCCATCGCTATTAAATTCTTAATGTAAGCAATGAATCCTGTGGCTTCTTTTAGATCTCGCGTCCATAACATGAGTTTTATTTCATTTCCAACTACTTTTATGGAGACCACAATTTTATTTCCTGTCACTTTAGCAATGCCAGCGTACGTTGAGATGCATTTCGAATCATCATACTCAATCTGAGTTAAATCTAACGCTGCAACTTGATCACACGCGATTCTAAAGGCTTGATCCGCAGGAATCTCCTGAAATTGAATTGAACTTGATCCCTTTAGAAGTTTATTTCGCCATTCCGCGATTTCATTACTTGTAGCTTCAGCTGGCACAACAAGAGGGCATTTTACATTAATTGCTTTGGGTTTTATGGTAATACTATGGGCTTCATTAAATGGATCCGTGTATGAAACCGTCCCAAAGACATTTGAGGTACCACATGTAAGAGGCGATAAGATGAAATCTAATCCCCTTGTTTCGCCTGGCATAAGCGTTGCAATACCTTTTACCGGTTCATCAATGATATATTGGTCACTTACATTTAACATCACATTTATTTTCGTAATTGCCGTTTCCGAAAGATTTCTAATTACAACTTTAAAGCGTATATTTCCTCCGACATAATCATACTCGCGTTTAACTTCTATATCACCAGTAGGACTGCTTTCTACAGCAAAATTAATGAAAATATCACCATCCCACTTTCCTTTTATAACTCCTTCCTTAAGAAAGGTATTAATAAGTGGCATAGTTTGACGTTCGCTCAGGCGTGCAGTTTGTGCCGCGCTAGATAAGGGAACTTTATTAGAGGAATTGAGATACTTTAAAAGTAATTCTTTCTTTTTTTTCGATATGGGAAGATCGCGATAAAAGACCCCCTCTTTATATTCACCTTTTAACTCCCCTGATTTTAGAAGATTCTCCAAGATTTGTTTTACCTTATCCACTGATAAACCAGAAACACTCGCTACTTTCGTTAGAGGAATAATTTTGAATACGTTTAGATACGCTAATGCCTTTTGATAGCTGTGCCCAAACCCTTTTTTACCATAACTAAAAAAAGGGGCTTTCTCCTATATTAGTCTTGGTCTTACTATCGATTGAATGATGATTATTTTGCCACAGAAATGTCCGAAATGCGGGATGGAAATGCAATCGCGGATCATCGATCCGATTTTTCAGAAAAAAGAATACTATTGTGTAATTTGTGAGCAAGCAAGTAGGATTTCTTTACTAAAACATAAAGAACGAAAACAACGGGATATGATACGCCAAGAAATTCAAAGATTATGGGATTTCCATCTTAATGAAAGACAGAATTATGAAAAATTTTGCCGTTATTCAAAAATTAAATTAACTTATAAGAAGTATCATCAATTTGTTCTAGACTCTTCTTAGCTTTTCTCTAAATTTTCCTCTAATTCGAGGAAATTCTGAATTGAAGGCTTTTTCGAAAGGTTAAAAGAACCTAAAATCAATTGTGCCTCGATAGTTATTTACTAATCTGGGGCACCTATCGAAGTGGACTCAAAAGATCCGAAGAAAAATCTACAGATATTAACTTTTGCTGCTTTTGTACGTATGTTAGGGATCAGTATAATTGATTTTATTCTTGTTATCTATGCAATAAGCTTAGGTGGCGATCCATTTTTAAGTGGGATCGCTGTAGGAATGTTCTCCATTGCACAAGTTTTATTTCAGATTCCCGTTGCGAAATTAAGCGACCGAATTGGACGCAAAAAAACTTTACTTATGGGGATGACGATCTATGCGCTAGGAACTTTCCTTTGTGGTATTTCGAGGAATATTTTTCATTTGACCATTTTCCGGTTCATTCAAGGGAGCGGTGCCTATATCAGCGTCATTCAAGCATTTATCGGTGATTTATTTCCCTCCGAAAAACGTGGACGCGCCATGAGTTATTATCAATCAGGAGTGACTATCGGCTATGCCATTGGATTACCACTTGGAGGCTTTTGTGCATCTATCTTTCTAAATTTACCCTTTTTTGTGAATTTGGGATTCATTCTAACAAGCATAATCTTAATTTATATTTTTATAGATGATCTTCCACCACTTAAACAAAGATTAGAGCATAATTATGAACATAAGATAAATTACCGAGAAGATTTCTTCAAAAATAAATTATATTTATTAACTATTTTCACGGATTGCTTTGTTGTATTCGTATTTTCTAGTTTATTAGTATTTATTGCACCATATGCACAAACTCTTGGGTTAGAAACCTTTGAATTTAGTATTATTATGGTACCCCTCGTTTTTCTTATGACATTTGGATTCTTTCTAGGAGGACGATATGGCGATCGCGTCGGACGTAGTAATGCAATCTTCTTAGGACTATCAATTGCAGGTACTTTTTTGTTGATTCAAGCAGTTGTATCTACCCCTTTTTTCTTAATTTTAATCGCCGCTGTAGTTATTATGGGAATTGGAATTGCCTGGCCAACCATCCCTGCCCTAATATTAGATTCTGTTTCAGAACAATGCCGAGCTACAGGTTCCTCTATTTATAATGTGTTTCGATATTCTGCGAATGCGTTAGGTCCAATCATAATGGGTTATATTATTGGTATATTTAGTACATCCCCTGAAGATATAGGAACTGGTGTTAGGATCTCCTATATTATCTCTGGTATAATTTATCTGGTTCTTTGCATTATAGTTTTCATTTTCTTACGAAGATATGAAATGGAAAAGAAAAGATTATGCTCATCTCAAGAATAAAATCTCCTTTTTAAAGAAATTATTATTCATTTCCAAGAAAGCTTCGTGCAATTAAGTGCGCAACTCTGACGGGCTCTGGAATATGGCTCACACTTGAACTGATTTTTATAATTTGTTGCGCATCTTTCAGATCCAATCCCTTTATTTGAAAATATAGCGGTTTTTTTACCCATCTCTTAGTTTTTAACTGATAAAAAGGTCCGGTATTTTGGATCATTGCCCAGCGTTTTTCCCAATCCTTAGTATGTCGAATTGCTT
>SUPS01000060.1 GCA_005191415.1 Candidatus Helarchaeota ASGARD archaeon Hel_GB_A | reverse complement strand
GTTTTAACAACTTTTAATAAAGCTGTTTTAACAACTAAGCTTTTAAAATCTTAAATGTAATTCATTTATAATTAATGTACCTAAAGGATGGCTATCGTTCATGGAGCGAAAAGTGAATCTTATTGTCGAGAAACTCTATGGACTAGAAGACTATGTCTGGATTAACAAGGAAAATGCCGAAAAATTAGGTGTTATCACAGGATCTACAATCTATTATGAAGATGCGGTAAGCGGGATTTCAGGAACCGCAATCGTAGAAGTCAATAATGAAATAACTGAATTCAACATTATGGTAGATCAAAAATTAGTTGAGGAATGGGAAAAAAATGAGAATTGGTTTGGGGCATTGGATGTCTATGCAGAAAAACCTAAAAAGCTCGAAACTGTTTCGGCTCCTATCCCTTCCCATCCCTCTCAGACTTCCCCAACTCCACCAAGCCAAACAATAACAACCAGTACACCAGCTCCCTCTATCCCTCCTTCATCAACAACTACACTACCCCAAGTAGAGAAATCCGCGGCGGGCACTTATAAGGTAGCTGCATCTCCCCCTCCTCCTCCTGCAGTTTCAAGTCCTGCGAGCCCTGCCCCCAGTATACCACGAATTACTCCCTCTACGCCTAGTGTTCCTGCAAAACCTGCAGTAAAAATTGAAAAACCTGAAAAAACTTTAACACTTTCAGTTAATCTTACAACGAATCTTTATGGAAAGATCGTCATTAGCCGGAATTCGGCTGAATATCTTGGAATTGAAGAGGAACAACCTATCATGTTTGAAGATCCCCAGACAGGTGCTATCGGTGGTGCGCGAACACTAATTTCTGATAATGTCCCTGATGATGTCATTTACATGGAAGAAGAAACCTACGAAACATCAGATCTCCAGTCATTACAAGTAGTTGTCTTTAATCCTAAACCGAAAGAACCTCCTATTGTAAAGAAGGATAAATTGACTCTCTCGGTAGAAATATCATCACATGGTTTAGGAAGTACTGTTTTCCTAAGCAGACGAAATTGTCTCTCGCTGGATGTTAAAGACGGCGATGTTTTGCGTTTTGAAGATGAATTAACTGGTGCATGGGGTGCATGTCGCGTTAAAATGGACGAAAGCCTTTCTGATAATGTAATACGAATAGAAGATGAAATTTATGAAGCCACAGGGATTGGAGCCGCACAGGTCATTGTGAAACGTAATACAGAACCTATTATTCCTTTACAAAGTTTAACTTTGGGTATCAGCCCATTGACGGGTGAAAATCTATGGGATGTTATTTCCATTGTTAGAAATAATGAAGATGCCCTGAAGGAATGGTTAAGCCAGTATCTTATTTTTAAAGGACTAAAACTACGTTGGAAGGATGCAAATGCTGCTATTAAGATTATTAGTTCCGTTCCTGATTTAAAAGGAGAAATTCTCGCAGAACCTAAACTTACCTCCAGTTTGCAGTTACGTCCTGAAGGATTAGTCACATTTAATGCTATATTAATGATAGATATTTCATCAAGTATGCTAGCTCGTGATATGGAAGTAAAAAATATCGCTCCTGCTATTGAAGGTATTCGTTCTGCCATGGATAGTGCACGAATACAAAAATTTTTGAAATATTTCAAGGAAGGTACCATGGTTTCCCGCCGTTTAGGTGCCGCTTTCGCCGCACTCCTATTCCTTGCGGAGAAAGTAGGTCGAGGGTTCGGTGAAAAGGTTTCAATCATTCGTTTCGCTGACATTGCCGAAATCCTGGATTTCAATGGTCCCTTTTTCGATTCCGCCTCAGGAAAACACGGCATTCTAGAAATGGCTGCCAATCGAATTGTAGAAAAAATTGGAGAGGAACAAGGTACTGCAACTAATATGGGTGATGCTGTCGTAGGAGCTCATTATGTATATAAACGTTTTGAGGAAATTGAAGGTGCAGGAAATACAAAACCATGCATGCTTGTATTATTAACGGATGGGTATCCTACTGATGGTGATGCCTTCAAAAGGGCGGTTGAAACTTATTTTGTAAATAATCCTAATGTCGTTTTCTATATAGTTGGACTTGGCAACCCAGATCGAAAATTAATGCAAGAGATCGCAAGTCGTTGTGGTGGTGAATATTTTGAACCCGAAGATATGGGCTCCTTACTTATTTGGTATAGCAAAAGAGCCCGTGATCTTGTCGTAAAATTAAAAGGTGGAAGAAAATAAGCCAGTTTCTCCTAAAAAATTGTAAAATTTTCCCATCATTCTTTAAAAAAACAATTAAATAGATAAAAATTATTCAATAGTCAACATAATTAGAATAGCTAGATGAACACTTTATGGCGAATGTAACTCCTAAAGTAAATGTACAGGTATTAGAATTACCTACATCATTAGTTCTTATTGAAAACCCTTATGATATATTTTTACAAATCCAAAATACAAGTCAAAATACGGGACCTTTCAAGATTTTGTATGAAGGCACCGGACTGCAAGTAAAATCTTCTGATCTTATGGGTAAAGAATTGGTTCTAACTCCTAATTCTTCTGAAATGGATCGAATTGAATTCATTCCATTTCAAAAAGGGTTAATCTCTCTGAATATTAAAATTATTTATCTTAAAGAGATCATTAAAAAAATTGAACGTGTTATTCAGCCTCCCGCTCCATCTCTAGCAGAAATTCCTCCTCCTGCCATAACTGACGAAGAAGAACTTATTGAAGTTCCTTCCGAATCAATAGATCAGGAGCGTTCCGAAGATTCTTCAATATTCGAGAAAGAATTCTCCCCAGAAATTAGTCAAACTCTTGAGGAAGTTCTCAGTGAACCAGAACCTTTAAGTGAACCCAAAATA
This sequence comes from Candidatus Helarchaeota ASGARD archaeon Hel_GB_A, assembly GCA_005191415.1. Classification (GTDB taxonomy): domain Archaea; phylum Asgardarchaeota; class Lokiarchaeia; order Helarchaeales; family HEL-GB-A; genus HEL-GB-A. Next base: position 14,959 of record SUPS01000060.1, on the reverse strand, counting down.
TCTACCGAAGCACCTCCGATCCCCCCGCCTCCTCCTGAGCCGCAAGTTATTATTGAAAAAATAAAGGAGATCATCGAGGAAGAAATTTACTCAACTTCTATTTACCTAAATGCTCTGGATAAACAGAGCACAAAAGGTCTTAAAGAATTTGCAAAAAAAGGTGATTCAAATATTTTTTCCTCTGAAATGGGATTACCTCTTTGCATTTGTTATTTTTATTCAGAAGATCAAAAAAGTAAGTGGAAAATCCGTCCCGCCCTTATTCGAAATATTTGTATTCGTTTGAAAGAAAAATTTGAAAAATTCTGTTATTATTTATCATACCCACTTTCAAAACACTTTACTGAAAAGGAGATTCCAATTATTCAAGAAGCATTACAGACTTTTATTCTTCCCCAATCTTCGAGTTCGCATTCCTTTCTTATTGTGAATCTAGATATTATCCCTGAGCTCGAAAAACCATCCATTATTATTGGATATGAAAAAAGTGGGATCTATGAACCCACAAAATCTCTATTGCAGGATATTTTTGGGAACTCAATTGATATTTTTGTGGATGACTGTATTTTTAGTGGAGGTCTGCTCTACAATTACCTAGTCAATTGGGCAGGTCCAAGTAAAGCTCGAGTATTGAATATGGTCCTCTCGAATAATTTCATCGAAAATATAGATATGTTTCAAAATCTTCTCGAATCATTAGCTTCTTTGTCCTTAGGAGAATTATAAAGATGAGTGGTTGGCAATTTTCTAAGAAACCGATTGAACTTCCCTTTTCGATGGGTATTGAGTTAGAGTTACAAATGCTTACTAAAGATGGTCAGTTTCTTTCTGGAGATGAAATGGTTTTCCATATGCAAAAAATGGTGGAAGATTCTAAAGAAGTTCTTACGCAAGGATTAGATGAAGGAACGATTCCTAAAATAATTCAGAAAAAAATTAGAAACGAGCCTCGAATTACAGAAAATGAAGAAAAAGGCATTGTTTTGACTTTAAATTATGAAATTGCAGGAAAAGGAATTGATATAGAAATTTTTGGGAGAGATGGAAATGTTGCCTCCATCACTTATATCTTAGAAGTTGTAACGCCCCCATGCACTTATTTAGATGAGTTAGTTTGGTGGTGTCAGAGGCTTACGGCATTAGCAGAATTAGTAATGCCAAAGCAGTTATTTATAGTTTCAACAGGCTTTAATCCAGTTCAACGGGAATATTATAGAGGTTTAAGTTTTGGTACGCATTATCATATGGGGAGTTTTAAAAATGAAAAGGAAAAATACAAAGTTTATAATATGATTCGTAATTTTATTCCTCACCTAGTTGCATTAACGGTGAATTCGCCCTTCATAAATGGGGCTCCTACGGATGAAGTCCGAGTTATTGGAAATCGATATGCAGCTCCGGGATGTCTTCGTTCTGTTCGGCTTAAAAGTAATGTTTCAATGCTTAGTCGCTCTGATCCACGTGTGTATATTCCTTATCTCTATCCTGAACATGATTCAAACTATTTCTTAGGTGTTATTGAAAAAGCTTCACTGGAAGATGCGCGTTTTCAAGATCTATTTCCCTTTACCGAGTGGGGTACTATTGAACTCAGAATTTGTGATGCTCAACTTTCGATAGCACGGACAATTGGTGTCGCGCTCACAATCCAAGCATTAGCTCTTCTTGCTCGTAATATGAAGGAAGTTCCAGATGCTGGATCAAAAAGCCTTGTTACCAATCGAGAAGCTGCCATAACGCGAGGTCTTTTTGGTACCTTCCGAGGTGACCAAGTTCCCTTCCGAGAAATGATGCAAATTGACCCCACTTTTACAGAATATTATCTGGGTGATTTTAAAAAGAATAAATTGCATAATTATATGTTCGAAGCTGTTCAAAAAATGTTTGTATTATTGAAAAATACTCTGAAAAAGCAAAAATTTCTTGAAACGCCCTTCATGGAACCACTTCTACTCTCTGTCTTTGGAAACATTGATGTTGCCCAGATTCCGTTCTCAGAAGCTGAATATCAACTTTATCTCTATCTACAAAAACAAAAAGATATTTACGCCGTCTTAAAAGATTTAATAATTCTAACAGCCAAATGTTGTGAAGATCCGTCCTATTCACCCATTACTGGTAAATTAACTAAATGGTAAGATTTATGATCGTCCTTCATATTGATACAGGTACAAAAGCTTATTCTAAAAATATTCTTCTCATTGATGCCCATAGCCATCTAGGGCGTGATGAGGATGGCCTTCAAAATATGAATCCTCTCTCACCTGAAGGCACTTTTAATTTTTATGCACAAATAAATAATGCCCTTCGAGAAAAGCTTGGGGATAATTACAATTTCCAAATAACGCTGAATAACCAATTATATCGATTTTCGTTTGAATTTAAACCTTTACCTTTTAACTATAACCTATGTCAAAATATTTCTAAAATTTGTCAATGTGGGTCGCATTCTGATTTAATTAATAAATTGAAAGGGAGTTGGGTGGTTGATCAAGGTGTTGTCTTTCCATTCCAGGATGTTTTCCGGGATCGCCGACCCGAAGCTCTCTATCGTGCATCAAACTTGAATGTATCTCGCTTCGCCACGAAATTTCCATATTCTCTCAAATTAATTGGATATGCCCGATGTAACCCGATGGAAGGTCCGAAAGCTATTGCAGAACTTCGAAATGCCGTTCAGAATCTTGGTTTAAGAGGATTAAAACTCCACCCGCGTTCCGATCTCTGGTTAGACCAGATCACAGATCAACAAGTTTCTTTATTGTTAATGGAAGCAGCGAGGTTCTCAATACCTGTTATCTTTGATACCCGAGGCAAACAATCTATTTTAGATATTCATCAATTAGTAAAGAACACACGTGAAATGATGAAACGAACTCAGCAATCGAATTTAATTCCGCATCTAAAAGTAATAATTGCTCACTGCGCAATGGGGTACATCGGTGATCATGACATCTATGAAGTAATTAGTGATCCCCAAATGTATGGAGAAATTTCTATGCTCCATGGCAAAGGGGTGGCCGAGTTTTATCTCTCATTTATGGAATGGTATAAGGCTCATAAGCCCAAAAATGGAAAACGCTGGTCAGAACATATAATTTTCGGAAGTGATTTTCCCTATTTTTCCGCTAGACATGCTCGAGACAATATCATATTCTTGCTTTCCCAAGAGTTTATAGAACAAGGCGGAACCATCATTGATACTGAAAATATCTTAGGATTAAATATCATAAAAGCCTTTACTGAATATAACCATCATGTTATTCAACAAGAACCCTGTCATGCAAGCTATGTTCATTTTCCTGTAAATATAGGAAAATCAACTGATAATTCCGATATCGCTACAAAAATTCTCGCCCGTCTTCTGGAAGATAAAATCATTGATATTTCAAAAATTAATTTTATGTTCTCTGAATCTTATCAAAATTATCAAAACGAGTTATTAGTTCATACAATTGCTAATGGCTCAAATAAATCTATCAAATTTCTCTATATGAATTTCATTAAGAACAAATACTTCCTTTTCTCGAATTTAATACAAAATGAAGTTTGGAATCCAATTGGATATAAATATTTCACGCCACAAGACAAAGGATTTTTACTCCGTAATTTCCCTTTTAATTTTGAAAGAAATGAATCCACCCTTTACAATTCGTTCAGGAAAATCTATACATGAAAACATATGAAATTGTTTTTCAACCAGATGGAAAACGAATCAAGGTAAGCGAAAATTCTACTTTGTTAGAAGCTGCCTACTTAGCAGGGGTTGATCTCGTCTCCGTTTGCGGTGGGAAAGGAGCCTGTTGTAAATGTAAAGTCCAAATAAAATCAGAATCACTAACTCAACCACTGACCGAAAATGAAAAAAAATGTCTAACACAACAAGAACAATCTGAAGGAATAAGGTTAGCATGTCAAGTAAGGATTAATAACCCTTTAATCGTGCGAATTCCAGAGTATAGTCGCTCAGGTAAACAAAGGCTCCAAGTTGAGGGTATTAAAACATCTGTTACCCTCGATCCTTTAGTAAAAAAATACCATCTTCATTTACCTAAACCTACCATAACAGATCCGCGTTCTGATGTAGATAGAATCTATGATGAATTAAAAAATCACTATAAATTAAATGGATTAGACTTGAAAATAGACCTTTTAAAAACATTAGGACCTTTTTTAAGAGAATCTGAATGGGATATTACAGTTACGCTATGGAACAATCAGATTATTGCATTTGAATCAGGTAATACAACAGATCGTTTATTTGGTTTGGCCTTGGACATTGGAACTACCAAATTAGCGATGTATCTACTGAATATGATAACTGGTAATGTGATCGCAGTAGATTCAGCGATGAATCCACAAATCCCTTATGGCGAAGATATTATTTCTCGAATAAACTACGTCTGTTCTAAAGAGAATACTCAAGAGCTTCAACAGGTTTTAATTCAATCAATTAATGAAATGATTGCCCATCTTTGTGAAAAATCAGGCATTAAGCCTCAAGAGTTATATGAAATGACAGTTGTTGGCAATACTGCGATGCATCACATATTTCTAAATATTAATCCAAGGCATTTAGCTTTAGCTCCTTATACTCCAGTTATTCGGAATGGAGTGAATATAGGACCAAAAGATATCGGGATACACATAAATCCAACCGGTAATATATTCGTTCTCCCGGTAATTGCTGGTTATAATGGTGCTGATAACGTTGCCGTCATTTTAGCGACGGAGATCTATAAAAGAAAGGAGTTGTGCCTAGCTCTAGATATTGGTACCAATACGGAAGTGATCTTAGGAAATAAAGATAAAATATTGGTTTGTTCATGCGCATCAGGTCCTGCATTCGAAGGTGCATCCATCAAGCATGGCATGCGTGCGGCGAGCGGCTCTATCGAAAAGGTTCAAATCGATCCGGATACCTTCGAATGTGTCTGCCAAACAATTGATAATCTTCCCGCACGCGGTATATGCGGTTCGGGGATCGTGGATATCATTGCGGAAATGCTAAAAGTCGGGATTATTGATGTTACAGGTCGAATAAATAAAAGCCTAGAAACTGATAAGATACGTGAAAGTAGCGAAGGGTATGAATTTATATTAGCGGAGGCAAATCAGACTGCAATTGGAACTGATATCACAATAACCCAAAAAGATATACGGCAATTAATCTTGGCAAAAGCAGCAATGCATACCGGTTGCGTTATCTTGATGGAGGAACTAGGGGTAACTGAAACTGATATTGATAAAGTATTTATTGCTGGTGCCTTTGGTAACTATATAGATGTGCAAAATGCTCGCTTTATTGGAATGTATCCAGAGATCGATATTTCTAAAGTTGAAATTGTTGGAAATGCCGCTGGAACTGGTGCAAGAATGGCACTTCTATCCAAAACTATGCGCTCTCTCTCTGAAACCATTTCAAAACGATGCAACTACGTAGAACTTGCTGCAAAAAAGAACTTTCAAAGTATTTATTTAAATTCGACTTATTTACCATATGCAGACCTTACAAAATATCCTAAAACATCTTCCATTCTCAAAAAATTAGGCAAATATCCTAAAAAACAACCTCATATTTTTTAAAATTAAGAAAATGAAATTGTTTTTTTTCCCTTTAATTTACTTTTAACTTGCTTCGAATGGTCCCAGTTCTTTAAGTTGCTCTGTAAATTCTGTAACTACTTGTGAAAATTTCATTCCTTCTGCTGCTGAAACCCATTCAAGTCGAACGCGCCTAGGATCAATACCCAATATGGATAGAATTTTCTGTGTCTTTTTAAACCGGCGTTCTGCATACTCATTACCTGAAATATAATGACAATCTCCTATATGGCATCCACAGACTAATACGCCATCCGCCCCATCTTTAAAAGCTTCCAGGATAAAGGAAGGTTGCACTCGCCCTGAACACATAATCCGAATGACCCGAATGGTTGCAGGATATTGAAATCGACTCACACCCGCAAGATCTGCGCCTGCATAACCACACCAATTACATAAAAAAGCTACAATCCGAGGTACAAATTCACCTTTCTCACTCATGCACTGTTTCCTCCTTTATCAATTCTTTATCCTCTAATAGATATGCTTGAATCATAGAATTTAGCTGATCAGTGGTAAAATGACGAGCTGTAATTGCACCAACAGGACACTCCACTGAACAAGTCCCACACCCCTTACACATCGCCTGGATAACTCGTGATTTCTCTTCAACCAATGTAACATTTTCAAAAGTTTTCTCTATTTTGTAGCGTTCAATTGCATTATAAGGACAAACTTCTGCACATCGTCCACATCCAATGCATTTCGCTTCATCAATAACCATTGTAATTCCTGCGGTAATGATTTTTCCTTTAGCAAGTAAAGCACAAGCACGTGCCGCAGCTCCTGTAGCTTGAGACGCACATTCTTCAATAGATTTTGGCCATTGGGCTGCGCCACAGAGAAATACTCCATCCGTAGCGAAATCTAATGGACGCAGTTTTACATGCGCCTCTAAAAAGAAGGGTGGAATTCCCCTCATTACTGGAACCTTTAAGAATTGAGATATTTCTTCGACGTCATCTGGTGGAACCATAGGCGTGGCTAAAACCACAAGATCAGCTTCAAGACTTGTAAGTGTATCTGTTAGGATATTTTGAAACTCGACTAATAATCGTCCATCTTTCTCTGTTACTTTTGGTGGATTATTTAAGTCATAACGTGTAAATAGGACTTCTTGCCTCACTTCTCGATAGAATTCTTCAGACGATTTTCCTGCCATTTGAATATCTCTATATAAAATGGTAACATTAATGTCTGGATTTTGCTCTTTAAGTAAATGCGCATTCTTTATCGCTTCAAAACAGCAAATTTTCGAGCAATAGGTAAATTCTCCTTCAATTTGCCGCGCATTTACACACAAAATCATGACTACATCTTTTAATTCCTGGACCTCATTCTTTTTCAATTTTTGTTCAAGTTCAAGCTGAGTAATTACATTTGGATAAGTTCCATATCCGAATAGCCCTTGTGGTTTGAACTCATTAGCACCAGTAGCAACAATCACCGCACCTACTTTTATTTTATGAAGCTTTTCTCCTTGAGCAATTTCAATATCAAAATTCCCTACATAACCTCCAACTTTAACTAATTTTGCTCCAGTAAAAACTTTGATATTCTTTTGTTCAGCAATTTGCGCTCGCAACTTTTCTAACAATTCTTCTGCATCTTCATTTGAAGGAAATATTCGATACAAATGCCTTACAATACCTCCCAACTCAGGTTCGCGTTCTACAATAAAGGCATCAAAACCTTCTCTGGCAACATGTAATGCGGCAGTCATTCCCGACACGCCTCCACCAATAATCAAAGCTTTCTTAGTAACCGAAACTTCCCCTTGGGCTTGTGGTTTAAGTCGTCGACTTTTCGCAATAGTCATACGAATAAGGTCCATTGCTTTTTTAGTTGCAGCCTCTGGTTCATGCATATGAACCCATGAGCATTGATCTCTAATATTAACAAGCTCAAATAAATATGGATTTAAACCACCTTCACGACAGGTCAATGCAAAGAGTGGTTCATGAGTTCGAGGTGTACATGAAGCTACAATAAATCGATTTAAGTCATATTCCGCAATTAATTGTTTAATGCGTTCTTGAGAATCACTTGAACATGAGTACAAATTAGCTTCAGCCACTACAACATTAGGGAGCTTTTTCACATATTCTACTACCTCAGGAACATTAACGGTAGCTCCAATATTAATCCCACAATGGCATACCATTACACCAATCCGAGGTTCATCGTCTGGTTTAACTTCTTTTTCAGGAACATCAAATGTCATCTCTTTTGCCAGTGTTCCCCTTACAGGTGCTAGCAATTCTGCCACTTTTCCGGCAGCAGAGCTCGCATCAGCAACAGATTCAGGAATGTCCTTTGGAGCTTGTCCATATCCACAAATGTATATACCTGGACGATTTGTTTCAGAAGGTGAAATCTCAGAGAGTTCCGTAAAAAATCCTCTATGATCAACATTAATTCCGAGAATTTCTGCTAATTCCCTCGTACCCTTTGATGGGATTAAAGCTGTGGCTAAAACTACTAATTCTGCGCGGTATTCCTTAGATTCTCCAGTAGCCATATCTTCATAATATACAATTAAGTCTTGTGTTTCAGGATCTTCTTCAATAAGAGATACGCGTCCGTCAATATACCTTATTCCATATTCGGTCCGCGCTCGTTGAATAAATTCATTAAAACCTTTCCCATAGGATCGCACATCACTTTTAAAGATTACACATTCAACATCTGGGGCATGTTCTTTAGTAATCATACACTCTTTTGCGAGATACATACAACAAACACTTGAACAATAGGGTACTCCTTCTTTCGCATTTCTGGAGCCGACACAAGACACTAAGGCGATTTTATGGGGATGTTTTTTATCTGAAGGACGCAAAATTTCTCCACGATAAGGTCCTGAAGCGCACATGATCCGTTCAAATTCCAATCCAGTTACTACATTTGGATATTGATAACCATATCTTGGAATTTTGCTTGGATCAAATTGTTCAAACCCTGTAACTACAATTATCGCGCCGACCCTAATTTTTCGATATTCTGGTTTCATTTCATAATTAATGGCGCCTGCATCACACCGTTTAATACAAGTTCCACATTTCCCTTTGGTCAGATAGAGGCAATGTTCAGGATCTATTAGATATACCGGAGGAACTGCCTGTGGGAATGGGATATAAATTGCCCCTCGTGTTTGAAGCCCCATATTGAACTCATCTGGTATTTTCAATAACTTTTCGGCAGGACATTTCGTAGCACACTGCCCACACCCTTTGCATTTTGTTTCATCGACATACCGGGGTTTTTTTAGAACAGTTACTTCAAAATTGCCAGCTTCACCTTCTACTTTTGTGACTTCATGGTAAGTAAGCAGTTCAATATTTGGATGTCGAAAAACTTCTACCATCTTCGGTGCCAAGATACAGAGGGAACAATCATTCGTAGGAAAAGTTTTATCAAGTTGTGCCATGCGTCCTCCAATAGAAGGTGATTTTTCTACTAAATATACGCGAAATCCGGATTCCGCAAGGTCTAAAGCGGCTTGAATTCCTGCAACTCCACCGCCAATTACCATAGCAGCGCCTATTCGTTCATCAAATTTACTCATTTAACAACCCCATTGCTTCTGCTATAATCGTAACAATATCTTTTACTTCTACATTTATACGCTCTAATTCAGAGCTCTTTTTTTCAGTTAAAGTGCAATTAAAATGGATCTGACACTTTGAACAGGTTGTTAATAAGCAATCCGCTGTTCTCTCGGCTTCCTTTAGCCGATCAACGCGTATTGCTTTCGTAAAATCATTACAATAATTAAAGGCACTTACCCCACAACACAGTGCACTTTCTCTTATACGTTCCATTTCATGGAATTTCACGCCAATTTCTTCCATTGCTTTAAGAAGTTTTCGTGGAGCATCGTACTCATTCATATGGCGCCCCAATCTACAAGGGTCATGATATGTTACACTTTTTGAGATATTTCCTTTAAATTTTAGATTCCCTTTTTCTAATTCTTCTGCTAAGAATTGGGTAATATGTTTCACCTCAAATGGCAGTTCACCAAATAATTCTTTATAATCCTTCTTCATTGTACGATATCCTTCCGCACAAGAAGTGATTACGAGCTTAACGCCTGCCTTTTTTATCAGATTAACGTTATATTCAGCTAATTTTTTGAAAGTTTCATAATCTCCTTGCCAAAGTACGTCATGACCGCAACACTTTGCATTTTCTAGTAAAACTAGAGGTTTGTCAAGTAATTTATCAAGAATTAATATCGAACTTTTCGCAATTTGGGTAAAATCGATTCCTATATCATCAAAATACGCACCTAAGACGGCAAGACATCCTGGAAAGTAAGCTATCTCACCTTTTGATGCCAATTGGACATTTGTGGGAATGTAATCTTTTGGTAATTTTGGGATTACATTTTCTTTGGCCATAATATTCGAGAAATTAGAGACGAAACAATCATGGGTTTCTTCAACTCTAAACCCTTCACGAAACATTTCCGTACGAGCTGCCCGAATAAATTCTCCAAAATCCACATTCTGCGGACATCGACTTAAGCAATAATTACAAGTAAGACACGCTAATAAATTATTTTTCTTTAAAATCTCTTGAGGATGTGGATTATTTAGTAAATCATAAATAATTGCACGAGGCGAGAATTCTTGAGTATAAGAAACAGGACAGCATCCTGAACAAGTACCACATTGATAACAATAACTAACTCTTTTTTTCAAATTAATATCTGTTATCATTTTTCTTCCACCTTGAAAATTTGGTTCAATGAATTAAAGTAGTACGGAGGTGCTTTATCCAAAATTTTTAATAAACCTTTAAAATTACGGGTTCTCTTCCCATTTGCTAATTTCTCAATTAAAGGTACTCCAAATGGCTTATCCACAGGAATATCTTTAACTTGAAAGTAATTCTCATTAAGTGCTGAATTATAAAGTTTCTCACCTTTTTCCGATCGCACCACAACAGTCGACCAACCCGGACCTGAACCAATTGAACCACATGAAATGTCTGCTAATTCATTTGTAAGGTCAACGCAATAATGACATGCATGTCTGGCTAAAGAAGTCACCTCTTTTATTGGTACTTCCACCGCGTTCTTATTCAAGTCATAGACAAAAAATTTCCCTTTATTTATATCCATTTTTGAAACATTGGCAATTGGAGTATTGCAGAATTCTTCTGAGATTTTAATTACATTCTCATAAGCAAATGTTTCCATGCAGAAAATACCGATTACGTATTCAATCGTTCCCCAAATATTCTCATAGATATTAGAATATACCTGATATTTCCGGATTGCTTGAACTTGGCAGGGTGTTCCTACGAAAGCCAACTTTTTACAACCCGCTTCACGAGCCTTATCAAAAGCTAGAAAAGTCGGAGAAACTGCATATTTTGTTCCCGATGCCTCCAAAAGTTCATCTACGTTCGTTACAATAACTGGCATCGTATTCCATGAATTTGGCTGTCGTTTTACCACAATCGCTCCATCTATCTCATTCTTATCAAAGAGATATTGCAAAAAGGTAGTCACCATCCCTCCATCTTGGCAAACCTCCTTGATTTTTTCACTTTGTGTCGAAGCCGATTTCAGAATTCTATAAGGACCAAATGGTTGCTCTTTTAGATCTTGAAAATAACTCGACTGTGGTCCATTTACGAAAGTTTTCAAAATATTCAATGGCATTAATGTTCGGGGACAATGATAGTTACAAAGTCCGCAATGAATACACTTCTCTTCATCGATATGTGGTCTATCATCTGAAATCGTAATTGCCTTTACAGGACAAATAGCTTCACAGGCACCACAAAGACAGCACAGATTGGACTCTACCACTATGTTTATAGGGTCATAGACTGTTCGGAGGTTCCAAGGAGATATTAATTCTAATTCCAAAGCTCCATCAATCTCTGTAATTAAAGTTCGAATACCATATACCAAATTGTCCTTATCTCGTAGTTCTAACCATCCTTCATTTTCAAGTGTAAGGATGTGTTTCATTATGGTAAATTCAGAAAGACCTAATGCATCTTTCAGCTGTGAAATAGAAGCGGTGCCTTTTGACAATATATAAAGCAAAATCTCGTACTTCTCTGTTTCGATCATCATTAGTTTATCAGTAAGATCTTCAATTTCATCTATTCTCAATTTTTCTGCTTTTCCTATATCAAGCTGATTCTCGAGAATAGCCCGTACAAATAGACTCCCTGCATAGGCTTCCGTCACAGCATTCATTTTTTCTTTTGTCAATCCAGCCATCGTATATCTCCTTCATTTTAAGTGAGATTTTTATTATTTCTGATTATTCACCCTTTGCGTTCAAGGGTTGTCCTCTCGAATCTTGTCCTTTCTATTCGAGATTCATTCCAAATAATCTAATTTTTTATCGGATTGGCGCCTATTTTTTCTAATTTTTCCATGGTGTCTGCAACCGCTTCCAGGAATCGGTTGAATTCTGCAGCACCACATTCGTAGAGATTCACTCGCATACCATCCATTCCTATACGATCCAGTAGCCTCTTCACGAAATTTATCCGTGTTAAGGCTTTAATGTTTCCATTATTGAAATCGCACTCTCCAATGTGTCAACTTATGACCATAACGGCATCTGCGCCGCTCCGTAAGGCATGGAGGAGATGATAGGCATCAACCCGACCTGTGCATCGCACTCGAATAATCCGAATATCAGTCGGATATTTACTTCGAGTGGTTCCAGTGAGATCTGCAGCCCCATACCCTCATTTATTACAGGCAAAGGCTACAACCCTATATCCTTCTTTCATGGTTCTTCCCTTCTAGGAAAGAGTTTTTTTTAACACACCAAGGGTCGCTTTCACCCCTCTTTATACGGGATAGAGATTTTCATCCACGTATGCATCAGAATGGTGTGTCTATCTAATTATAGCGTCAATTTCGTTGAGTAATTGCTCATCTCGGTAATACCGGAATGAAATTGCTCTTACTGGGCAACTTGCTGCGCAAACACCACAACCCTTACAGGCAATTTCATCTACATGGGCAATTCCGTCATCACCTACACGAATTGCATTGAAGCTACAGTTTCGTTCGCAAGTTCCGCATCCTATACATAGACTTGAATCCACAATAGGATTTATGAGCTCTAATCTGAATTTACCCGCCGAAACGAAGTCAATTGCCATTGCTGCAGCAGCTCTTGCTGTAGAAACTGCATAAGGAACCGCCATTGGATTTCTCGCAGCGCCACCAATATATACTCCGCTCGCTTTCGTTTCCACTGGGTTTAAACAGGTGTGAATTTCCTTTAGAAATCCCGAAGGCGCTCTATCAAGCCCTATCAAATCAGCGATAACCTTTGTTTTCGGATGCGGAACCATTGCCGTTGATAAAACGACTAAATCAAATTCTTCCCGAATGATTTTTCCTCGAATAACGTCTTCACCACGCAATAGAAGGTTTCTTGTTTCTGGAATTTCTTTGACTTCGGCTATTTTTCCTTTCACAAACTTAATTTGTGGGTTCTCGCCTCGGATTCGTGCGTAATATTCTTCTTCGTCTTTTGAAGTAGTTCGAATATCAATGTAAAAAATCCATACCTCGATATCACCATACTCCTGGATTAACAGTTGTGCGTTTTTCATCGCTACTAAACAACACACACCACCTGAACAGTATGCATTTGTCTTCATATCCCGCGATCCAACACATTGAATCATCGCAATCTTTTTTGGCGTTTTTCCATCAGAAATACGGCATAGATGACCGCCTGTCGGTCCTGTTGGGCTGATTAGTCGTTCTAATTCGATTTGTGTTAAGACATTATAGTATTTTCCATAGCCAAAATCACCATGTTTTGCTATATCATAGACTTCATAGCCTGTCGTTATTACTATTGCCCCAACTTCTATATCTTCATACCATGGTTCCATTTCGTAATCAACTGCGCCTGCCAGACAGTTTTTCTGACACTGTTTGCATTTAATGCAATGATCCATGTCTATATAGGCTTTTTTCGGAACTGCATTTGGATGTAGGATATTAATAGCTTTCCTTGTTCCTAATCCATAGTTAAACTCATTCGGTATAAGAACAGGACACTTTTCCATGCACCTTGCACAGCCTGTGCATTTTTCCCAATCAACATAAGTCGGTTTATGTTCAATTGTTATCTTATATTGTCCCGCACTACCTCTAATGTTTTTAATTTCACAGTATGTCCGTAACTCTATATTTGGGTGCCGTGATGCTTCAACCATCTTTGGTGCCAAGATTCATATGGCACAATCGTCTGTTGGAAATGTCCGATCTAATTGCGCCATCTTTCCGCCAATACTTGGTAAGGAATCGACAAGATATACTTTATATCCTGCATTTCCTATTGCTAGTGCCGCACTAATTCCACCAATTCCAGCACCAATCACCAAAACTTCCTTGATTACGTCCATCTCTTTTAAAGGAACATCATCTAATAATAAAGCCCGCTCAACTCCCGCTGCAATCAATGCTTTTGCCTTCTCTGTAGCATCTTCTTTTGTCGTAGGATTTACAAAAGAAACGTGTTCCCGGAGATTTACCATTTGAAAATAATACTGACTTAATCCAGCGGATTCAACTAAAGCTCTATAAGTTGGTTCATGGATTTTTGGAGTACAAGCACCGACGACAACCCTGTTTAAATTATGATTTACAATATCTTCGGCGATCATTTCTTGCCCTGGTTCAGAACACGTAAAAGTTGACGTTTTTGATAGGACTACATTCGGTAATGTCTTTGCAAATTCTGCAACTTCTTCGACATCTACGACTCCACCGATATTGACGCCTCATGCACATACGTACACGCCAATTCTAATTTCCTCTGCCATACTAAACACCATTTCCTACCTTATTACAACACCTCTTTTTAGTGCTGACCAATTAAGGCGCGTTTCACTTGCACCATTATTTTTCCTTTATCATAATCAACTTTTGGAGCAATTGATTGGATTAATTTTAATATCTTTCCACCTGAAAGGTTCATTTCCGCCATTATTTCCTTCGCAAATGCCTTTAATTGCTCTTTATCCATTGAAATTACTCCTTTTTACAGTCAATTGTAAGATATGAAAATTTTGTTTTAAAAATTGTGGTAATGGAGTTTTCTTAGAAAATTTCAAAAAATTAGTAACTATACGACCTTCTTTTTACTATTTTACATTAAATTTTCAAGTTTTAAGGACTAATTAATGAAAAATAATATTATTAAATCCTAAATAATGATATCTGAACTCAAAAATTTAATATAATCATTATTAATCTTCGAAACATTTCAAAATTCAAGTTTAAAACCTCGTTGATATACCACTAATGCACATAATGGAAAATATTCCTAAATTAAATTTTAAAATT
>SUPS01000307.1 GCA_005191415.1 Candidatus Helarchaeota ASGARD archaeon Hel_GB_A | reverse complement strand
ATATTATCATCCCAATCAATTGCCCAGAATACCTTATTTTTTGAATCATAAGTCAACCCTGCGTAATCATCTGCGCTATGGTTGCTAAGCATGGTTCCATCAGAAGTACTAAGCGAATAGATATTGTTATCGTCACCCATTGCCCAGAGAGTACTCCCATCGTATGTGAGGCTGTCTATTTCAATTTATAGATTTGATAATCAATCCCGAATGGTTTATTTCTATTTAATTTATAGATTTGATAATCAATCTTCGAAAGGGGTCACCAAAAATTGTATAGGCCGCCCAATGAATGATCTGATTGTTGTATTTTTGAGCAATGAATTGACGCGCTTTTTGAAGTGCGATTCCGACTGATGCGCCCATGAGGAGGAATTCATAGAACTTTACAATTAATTCTTGGGCACTATCATCGTGGACTTGCCAGTTAGTGGTTATAATGGTGGTAGCACCCGCGATAATAAAGCTCCGAACGAATCCGATGAGCTCATTACCACCGAGGTATCCTGAAATAGCCGTTTCACAGGCACTAAGAATAACTATCGGAATATTTTTTAAGTGTAAGTGCGTTATTTCGCGGGCTGTTAAATCAGAAGAGGCGAAGGCGAGATGGCTTAAAATTGGTTCGGGAGTAATAAAAATCCCATGACCTGCGTAATGAATAATATTATTATTTTTGGCGTTTTTAACGAATACTACTTCTTTCGATTTATTTCTAAGTAATAATTTCACCTTGAATCCTTTTTCTTTAAGCATACGATGTACTTCTCTGGCTTCAACTTCAGCATTTGGTAAATCAAAGGTGGGATTCCCAATGATAAGAGCGGCATTACTTACTTTTTTATGAGTTTCTTGAAATTTCATTCGTTTTTGTAAAGTGATTCGAGCGAGATCAAGGCTGAAATTCTTTACGATACAATATTTTTGGCCCCAATATTGTCCCTTATAAGTGATGATTTCAAAAGGAATCGCATGGAGCTCTTTGTGTGGAACTATAAAGAGGTATTGGATATTTTCAAGATTCGTTAATTCGGTATAAATTTCAGGCGGAATAATTTTTTCTGAAAATGCCAGAGCAGATTTTTCTAGTGCCGATACGTCTTCTTTAATTAACGCAGTCTTATAATCATTCAATAATGATTTGAGTTCTTGGAAATTAAGCGATTTACTGAATAATTTTATGGTATCATTTACTATCCAATATGCCATAATTTCAGAACGTTTTGGTTCCCAAACGAATTCGAGAATTGCCCAATTCTTCTCTTTTTTAAAAATCTCAAGAACTTTAGTGAGGATATCATACTGGATAGGAGGCTTGACATTTCCTGAATCAATACATTTCAACCAAATATCATGGCGAATTTCTTGCAATTGGGCATGAATTGCTGTAATATCTTTTTCTAGTTGTTGTTTTTCTTGAAGCATTGAGGGTATTTTACCCCCTCGGCGAACTA
Source organism: Candidatus Helarchaeota ASGARD archaeon Hel_GB_A (assembly GCA_005191415.1). GTDB lineage: Archaea > Asgardarchaeota > Lokiarchaeia > Helarchaeales > HEL-GB-A > HEL-GB-A. The sequence continues at coordinate 2,335 of SUPS01000307.1, read as the reverse complement.
CTTCGGAATAACGCATCCCAAAATTATAAAGCTGGTTCTCTAATGAACGCAATGTTCTAAGTGCTTTCTCTTCCTCTTCCATAAGATCCTTGACATAAGGACAAGTATTCAAATCCTCATTGGATAGGTAATTTATTAATTCACGGCTTTTAGACTGTTCAATGGCGTTCAAGCTTGCGTGATAATTATGTAATTTAGCTTCAAGATAACTTAAGCTATCATATATGGGAATAGTTTCTGCTTGAATGGCAGTACGGTATTCTTCAAGGGACATAGATTCTTTTAAGTCTTCACGAAGTGCTATACACTTACGGAGAAGATTAATTGCATCTTGAAGTTTTCCTTGATTTTCTTTAATAATCGCGAGGTGGTAGTAACATTGCGAAAGCCCAAGTTTATCGCCAATTTCCTCATAGAGTTCGATAGCCTTGTTATAATGATTAATCGCGGATGAAAGATCACCGGATGGGACAGCAACTTCAGCAGCCGCTAAGTTAAAATGCCACAAAGCCAAGTTCGCGGGATCTCGGGCTTCTTCGGCTTTTATTCGCTCTAATTCGCCTGTTTTAGTCATAGATCGTAATTCATGAGCTAAAGCTTCTTTATATTCGTCCCTCATTTGGGTAATTTCGTGCAAATATGGTGTTAAATCAAATTCATCTTTACCTAATCCACCGACCATTTGGATTAAATCGGCTATTCTCTGGAGACTTTTTAGGCGTCTTGCCATAGCTTTTGGGTCATCTGAATAAATTTTTGCGATTTCGAGGTAAATTTCTATGGCTTTCTGCCAATTCTGGAGATTATAATAAATAATTCCTTTATTCCAAAGAGTTCGGATGAAACCCGTATGGTTTCCATTGTTTTTATAGATATCACCTGCAGATGTTAGTACGTCTAATGCTTCATCAGAGTGGGCTAGCTTTTGAAGGGCAATTCCGAGTTCTAATTTCAGATCTGCCATAGTATTCGAGGATTCATATTCGGTTCCCTTTAATGCAGTAATACCATCGTTTAGCAGAAGCTTTGCTTCATCATATTTTCTAATAGTATTCAGTATATGCCCACTATAGAGAAATGTATTTGCCAATTCTTGAACATGGTCGGTGTCCTTTAACAAATTAATTATTTTATTTAATTGTTGTAAAGCTGCTTCATATTCATATGATTTAGTCAATCGTCGCACTTTTACAAGTAGTTCATCTGCTTTCTTCAAAATTTTATTGCGTGGTTTTGTTTCAGGAGGAGGGAATGAACTTCGGATCATAGTTTCAGTCAGAGGAACCTCCATTTGAACAGGTTCTTCACCAAAAAGAGGGGATACCATTGCCTGTTTAATGGGAGGTTTTAGTTCTATTTCACGTAGTAAGGAAGTATCTATTTTATCTATGGGTTTTTTTTCTTTTTCTTTTTGTTTATCATTGTTTTTATTTGAATTACCCATTAATTCCAACTCTTAAGAATTAATTTCAATTATTTTATCCAAAAGATTATGAATTGTTTAGAAATTTTTATGTTCTTTTCAGTCTTAAGTACTTTTCGCTTTGGATATGTATTCTTTCATATTGTGACAATTTCTTGCGTCTAAACTTTTTTATAACTCAAGTTTAGATGTCAAATCGATGATGTTATATGAGGTGAGTAGTAATGCCGATATATGCGCTTAAGAAGAAAGATAAAATAAAAGAACCCCAAATTGACCCATCGGCGTGGGTTTCTGAACATGCAATTATTATTGGAGACGTAGTCATTGGTCCAGAGACAGTTATTTATCAAAATGCAGTTATTCGGGGCGATTTTGGGAAAGTAAAAATAGGGGCAAAGAATGTTATCCAAGATGCGGTTCTAATTAATACGGCAGATGGCTTTAAAACAAAGATAGGGGACAACAATTTATTTGGTTTTGGATGCCTCGTGCATGGTTGCACGATCGGAAATAATAACGTAATTGGAATTAAGGCTACCGTCATGACAGGTGTTAAAATAGGAAATGATTGTCTCATTGGTGCAAATTCCTTCGTCAAAATGAATTCTAAAGTCCCGGATGGTCAGAAGTGGATTGGTGATGCCATCAAAGGAGAAAATAAAGCAGGACAAATGTGGGAGATCGGGCGGCAATCTTGGCGGAAAAATGGATTATGGTTAAAAGATCAAGAACACAAATGTTAAAACATAAAAGTTAAGAATTTTACTTATTTTATTCTCTTTTTTAAAAGAATATCAAATATCTTTATTTTTAATTTTCGATACAAATCAATTTAAAAACAATAGTTAGAAGACTTTTTTTCTATTTTGACTTTTTCACATGTTTTGTAAAATCATAATTAACTTATAT
>SUPS01000059.1 GCA_005191415.1 Candidatus Helarchaeota ASGARD archaeon Hel_GB_A | reverse complement strand
TAGTTACCATTTTTTGGTTAATTTCATTTGCATCAACGCCAATCATGGCTTTTTCATCGATGTAAAATTAAATGGTTATTAGCAATAGTTACCATTTTTTGGTTAATTTCATTTGCATCAACGCCAATCATGGCTTTTTCCAGTGATTCTTTTTCCCAACAGGTGGGAGAGGAATATGTCTGGGAAATAAAAACGATTACACCAGGTATAACTTTTTTATGGCCAGATGCAGCTGTAGGAGATCAACTGAAAGTACAGGTTACTATGACTAATACTTCATTATATGATTCAAAGCTATGCGACATTGTGTGGGGAATCGCCTATAACAATTCTGCAAGTAATAGGACATGGAATCTTGTTACAGAATCGGAGGTTGCGTTAGGAGCATATAATAAATCTTATGGAATTGTAGGAGCAACGGAATTTCTGTTTTTTATTCCACATAATGAAAGTGCGATAGAAGATGTAATAGCAAATATAAATGCCCATTACCAATGGACAAGTGGTCCAAATGGATATGATGGAATAGGGGAATCATGGGAAAATGATGTGTCAGTGCCGGGATCTATTAAAGTAAGATATCAATTTAATTCTGGTGGAGTGCTACAAGATTTGAAAGCCTATAATGCCACAGGTAGTACGTGGGATTTAACATTTCATATGGAATTACAGTTACCCGCACAAGTTCCAGGATTCTCGTTAGGGATTACCATCTTTATGATTTCGCTCGTTATTGCATTAATTTCTGTAATTCAATACAGAAGAGGTAATTTCAGACGAACGGTTAATCTCCATTTAATATAAACTGGAAATAAAAGTTAGAATTTATCCCACTTTTTTTTATAACTTATGAATTCAGAATTTTCAGATAACAATTATCAGATAACTATACTTGAATCAAGGTTGGTAGAAAAATGGCTGTAGAAACTTTACCGTTGTTTGAGGAATATTCTCGACTGAAGGAGCGAATACCGCATGTTCCGTTGATTCAGCAAACGGAAGTACAACATTTGAAATCATTAGGGCAAGTGTTGGACATATCGAATTTATATATTAAGCGAGATGACCTATCCACCGAATTATATGGGGGAAACAAACCTCGAAAATTGGAATTTGTGCTAGGGGATGCCTTAGCCAAGAAAAAAAGTAGTGTCCTTACGATAGGAGGAACGGGTTCGAATCATTGCTTAGCCACAGCAATTTTTGCAAATAAACTCGGTCTTAAACCGGTGTTGATTCTGTTTAACCAGCCTGTAACCGCAGATGTTCAGAAGAAACTTCTTGTTTTCCAATCCTTAGATGCTGAATTATTAGGGCCCTATAGTGAAATGTGGGGCTTGCTTCACTATCTGGTGTTTCGTCGATTCAGGAAAAGCACGTATTTCATTCCTGGAGGGGGCTCATCTCCTCTTGGAGTGGTGGGATTTGTCAATGCTGCGTTTGAGTTAAAGAGGCAAATAGATGCGGGAATCCCAAAACCGGATTATATCTTTGTTACTTGCGGATCTCTCGGGACAATGGCAGGATTACTTCTCGGATGTAAGTTAGTCGGGCTCGATCTAGAAATTATTGGAGTGCGTGTCGTGCCAAGCCTCTTTTCGCTATATAATTGGACCTTTTCCTTTGCTAATGCAGTCCGAAAACTTGCTAATAAAACGCTTAAACTGCTACGGAAATACGATGAATCAATTCCCAAAGTAAAATTGCAAAGGAAACCGCACGTCCTTGACGAGTTCTATGGAGGAGAATATGGACGCATCACGCCCGAGGGTGTAGAGGCTCTAGAATTAATGAAAAAATATGAAAATATTACATTGGATACTACTTATACAGCAAAATGCTTCGCAGGATTAATTGATTTTTTCAAAACCAGGAATATAAAAGATGAAATTATCCTCTTTTGGAATACCTACAATTCAATTGATTACTCTCATCTAAAGAAATCTCAAATTACTTACCGAGATTTACCAAAATCGTTCCATTGTTTATTTAAAACTAATTTACTGTTGTGAGCAGTAACGAGTAGTAGAATTTTAAAACTAATTTACTATTGTGAGCAGTTGTTTTAAAGAATATTTAAGGACATACCTTGTTTTAAGAAGCTTCGAACTGTTGGGAGAAAATGGCGAGATGTGATTAAACTGGGCTCCCAAACACAGCTGTAATAACATTTGGAACAATCATCACAAAAGTAGCAATTATTGGGAAATGTGGGCAATTGATTTCCTCTTGAATTAATGGAGATGTTAGTCCAATTATACCGACAATGGTACCAATTTCCATTTATTAGTAATTTTCGGTAAGGAATACTATTGATGATATAGCGGCTTTTTGATTTTAATAGAATTTTTCCAAGGGCAACTCGAGTTTCCTTTTGTGCTGGGGAAAATGGTTGGATATTTATAAATAGCTTAAATTCTTCAGCAAAGGAAATCATATCTTCAACTAAATGAAGATTCCCCTCTGGTAAGTTAGGAATATCGTTCTTGCCAAAAACGGTCATAGCGAGGGCATGTGGTATCTTATTTTCTTTCAACAACTTAATATTCTTGAGAAGGCGTTTGAAGAGTCCTTTTCTATTTCTTATTATATCATGTGTTTCATTAGGAGCATCTAATGAAATTCCAATTGCAGGTATTTCTGGTAATTCAAGTAACTGATCGATATATTTATGGATAATCAGTCCGTTGGATGAGACTTGGATTTTCATAACGTATTTTGAGGCGATTTTTAACAACTCGATAAAATCAGGATGAATAGTTGCTTCGCCCCCCGTCATCTGCAAGTAAAGAGGTCTATAAATTTTCAACACATATTCGTATTTTTCCAAGGGGATATGTTCTTTTTTCATGCGATCTTCTCTAATGACATAACAAAATGGGCATCGGAGATTGCAAGCATTTGTAACTTCGAAAATTAAACTTAATTTCGGGCGTATTCGTGTTAAGATGCGACCGATGGGCATAAAATCAACTTTCTTATTTAATGTGATTTTATATGAAGGTTATCTTTTAAAAATTATATGATTTCCATATTTGTTATTTTTTAAGTTTTAGAAAGAGCCGTTTCATTGTGGCACATAAATTTCCTTCTTTCTTCACTTTGAATTCGTTTAATAGATAATTTAAATAGGATTCTCGCTTTTCAGGAGGAATTTGGGAGAGAATTGGAACTAAAGAAGCTGTTTTTAAAAAATCTAGCAGGTCTTCAGGGGTCTTAAATTTTAATTTTTGGTCTTCAACCCATATTTCAATATTTTGAAAGCCAATGGAAGTTAAGATCCGGTGTAAAGTCTTTGGACTAATTAATTTTGCAGGATATGTCCAATTTCTAAAATGATGGGAAAGATTCAATGGTTGAAGAGGAGCGAGGAAGTACGGAACAAATTGATTTAGGCTTCCTTTAGTTGCCATTTGGGCGGCTAATCGTCCGCCAGGGGATAAAAGGGCGAAAATTTTTTGATATAATTGGCGAGTTTGTTGGATCCAATGAAGCGCAGAATTGCTAAAAATAGCGTCAAACTGTATAGTTGGATTATATTGGAGAAGATTCTCTTGGATGAATTCGACATTATTTAATCCGCTACGTTTTAAATTTTCGTTTGCTTTTGTAATCATATTTAGATTGCTATCTATGCCAATAATGAGACCGTTAGGGGCTCTTTTTGCGAGTTCTAGTGTTAAACGTCCAGTCCCACAGCCAATATCTAATATTTTCTCACCATCGCGGACATTTAATAAATCAATCGTTTTCAATCCAAGCTTAAACTGCACATCTGATTTAGAATCATAAAATTCTGAATCCCAACTATCCATAGAAAAACGTCCCCTACTTTCGGTATACACCATATTTCTTTCCTGCATTTATTATTGCCTGGACATTCTCAAAAGGAGCATCTGAGGCAATTTCGCAGCCAGAGCTTAAAATAAACCCGCCTCCTTCACCACATACTTCAATCAGTCTTTTGCAATAGTCCTCAATTTGTTTGGGAGTACCTAATTTTTGTAACGTACTATTTACGTTTCCCATTATACAAAAACGGTCGCCCAGCATCTCCTTTGCTTTAAAAATATCAGAATTTTCTAAATGCAAAATATAGCGACCTTTTGGAAGTTCGAGAAAATATTCAAAGAAAGGTGTCCAGTCGGTATCCATATGGAAGAGATTAATATATCCTAGGCGATTATTCATGGTAACAATTTGTTTTAAATAAGGAAAAACAAGCTCCTCGAAGATTTTTGGGGAGATAAACGAAGCCGAAACACGTTCTAGGCAGACATAGGAATGTTTGCTCCGACTTCTCGCAATTTTTTTCAAGAAAAGATCATTCGCCAATAATCCCTTAATCATAAAATCGCACATTTCTTTCATTTTCTCGGGATATTTATGGATATAACGGGACCATTTTTGAATTCCGCAAAGATAGGAGAGGGTTTCTAAAGGAGTAATATTTGCAGTAAGGGTGTAAAGGGGAACATTCATTTTATTTTCCCAATATTCGACAAAATCGAGGATTTGAAGGAACTCGATTTGGGTTTTCCGGACTTTTTCAAGGGGAAGGGGGCGCCATAAGCGGGAAAATCCTTCTTCATAAATTAAATCGAATTCTGAAATATCTAGGATAGGTTCTTCAATAAATTGTAAGGAACCTCCAATACTGTTGGGAACTTTCAAGGGGCTATAAAAACCTGAATGAGCAGCGGGGATAGGCTCGAAAAAGGCATAAACGCGTCCTATTGGAATATGTACCATGTCTAAATCGCCACCATGTCGCCAGTAAGTTTTTTTTACCGCATCCATTGCTGTTTTAAAATCGCCCAGAACGTATTCTTTAGCGGTGATTCCTGCACAATTAGCATAATAGTAGTCCATCAAAGGAGCTATCGGGACCCGGTCAGGCTCTTTTAATATGACAGCTGTATGAAATCGTTCCATTGAATTCATAAGAATATCACCTATTTTTTTTTCCAAATTTTGCCCGTTCTTTAAGTTTATTTATCACACCAATCACGTTCAGTTGAAAGTATCGGTGTAAAGTCTTATAGCCGATATCAGCCCAAAGTTGGATAACCTTTGGAAGAATTGTAAGAGAAAAAGATCGAAGAGTAAATAAGAGATTCCGAGGTTTGAAGTAAAATTGAATGTCTTGCAAGTGAATATTGGGGTCAATCTGCCCTTTTCGACCGTATAGAAATACTTTTAAATCTTTCAATGCTTGTTCATAGTTAATATGCCCATTTTCATCAATAATTTCAGCCAATTTATGCAGCCTTCCTTAATTTATAGAAAATAAAGAACCAATTTGTTTTCCAAGAAAATAAAATACTGGAAACTTTTAATAAAATTTTGAATTAAATAAATTTGATGCAAGAATCAGTTACTTACGAAGAATATCCATTAAAAATTCCATTAATATCTATTTCTTTAACGATCGCGGTTTATGGCATTGGAACCTATATTTTGGCAGGATTTGGAATTTTATGGGCACTTCTATATATGATATATTGTATTTTAATAGAGATATCAGTTCTTAGAGGGAGTTGTGTAAATTGTTGGTATTATGGAAAAAGGTGCGGATTGGGAAGGGGGAAACTATGTGCCAAATTATTCAAGAAAGGTGATCCTCAGAAATTTAGTGCGAGAGAAATATCTTGGATACAAATCATTCCAGATTTCCTTGTAATAATATTTCCAATAGTTGGTTCAATTATTTTATTAATTCTAGCTTTTAATTTAACTTTATTGATGGTACTAATTATCCTTATTATTCTCTATTTTGTTGGAAATGCATTTGTTAGAGGAATGCTTACGTGTAAATACTGCAAACAACGAGAACTCGGATGTCCTGCTGCAAAAATGTTTAATAAAGAAAAGGAATAGGGATTTTAATCCCTAAAATTAGGGACGTGATTTATTAAAGACCAGGAGCGTAGAGGTTCCTTCAGCGGCTATTTCTTGAGTATCCTCATGGACAATCTGAATCTTAAGTTCCACGAAGTAGCGAGGCTTCCCCTTGATTTCTAGGGAATATTTTTTGCTAATTTCAGCTGAAACTACAATTTTATCGTCGATTTTCACAGCACTTTTGAACATCGCATTTTTAATGCCCATTAAAGCTACACCTTCACCTACTAATCGGGACCCAACCACGCCTGATGCAAAACTTATCACGAGAATACCATGAGCAATGTTCGTTCCAAACATCTTAAGACTTTTTCCATATTCTAAATCCACATGGATGGGATTATAGTCATTAGCCAGCATTGCATACAAAAGTATTATTTTTCGCGTTACTTTTACATGGAGCGAGGCTTTATCGCCGACATTTAATTCGTCCCAATAAGTAGGGGAAAGTTTTATTTTAGGAATTTGGCGGTCAATTTCTGTCTCATCCAGTTGATCAAGAATTGGAGGGAGTTCATAATCAAAATGTTCATCACGCGGCATTTTTTTCATCTCTTTTCAATTATTAGTTAAAACTAGGAGAAAAAGTATATTAGTTTTGTTAAATGTTAATAGGTTATTTTTTTGCCTTTGCCTTTTCTTCTTCACGCAGGGGTACTTTCATAATTTTTCCTGTTGGATTCTTAGGCAAATCATCGCGGAATTCCACATATTGAGGGACTTTGAAATCAGCAAGGTTTTTCTTGCAATAGGCGATTATTTCATCAGCGGAAGCCGTTGCACCTTCTTTCATTACGACAAAGGCTTTAGGAACTTCCCCGTAAATCTCATCAGGAACTCCAATAACTGCTGCAAGGGAAACACCCGGAAAGGAATAGAGAACTTCTTCGATCTCTCGTGGGTAAATATTCTCACCACCGCGGATAATCATGTCTTTTTTCCGATCTACAATATAGAAAAAGCCGTCCTCAGTCATGTAGCCGATATCACCCGTATAGAGCCATCCATTCTTGAGGGTTTCAGCATTAGCTTCTGGGTTTTTGAAGTACCCTTTCATCACGTTATCGCCTTTTACGATAATTTCACCTTTAACACCCGGTGGTACTTCATTTCCATTCTCATCGACTATCTTCATTTCAGTTCCTGGTAAAGGGATTCCGATGCTACCAATTTTTCGCCGATCTTCGGTCTCGGTCGGCATTGGATTAACGGAGGAGGCGCAAGTTCCTTCGGTCAAACCATATCCTTCCACGATTTTACAATTAAAAGTCGATTCAAATTCTTTCATTACCTCTATAGGCAGGGGCGCTGCGCCGCAAATCACGAATTTCAAGGAGGAAAGATCTAAATTTTCATGTGGCATTCGTAAGAGGATAGATAGAATTGTTGGAACGGCACTAAAAGTCGATGCCCTATATTTTGCAACCAGATCCCAATGTTTTTTTGCAGAAAAACCAGGGGTCAAAATACAGCTCGCGCCAATGGTGAGAGGAGTCATAACAGTTACAATTTGAGCATTAACATGGAACAACGGGAGAATTAACATAAAGCGGTAGTCAGGTTCGGGCTTCAAAGCTTCTACGAGCATTTCTGCATTTCTTTTTATATTGAAATGTGTCTGTAGAACGCCCTTGGGAAATCCAGTTGTCCCAGAGGTATAAAGGATAGCTGCAGGGTCATCCTTTTCATTAATTGAAACAGGAGGAGGTGCAGCATCGGAAGCTTGGTCCATTAATTCTTGATAATTTAAGGTATTTTCAATAGGCTCACCAATCACAATTACATGCTTTAAATGAGGTAACTGATCTCGCACCTCATTGACTATACGCATAAATTTTGGAATAGTGACGAGTATTTTGGCTTCTGAATGATTTACAACAAAATGAACTTCCCTGGCTTTGAATAATGCATTAACGGGACCAATTACGGCACCTATTTTAGGGATGCCTAGATACAAATATACAAATTCAGGCATATTCGGTAGGAACACGCTAACTTTATCACCTTTTCGAATCCCTAAGTCGTACAACATATTTGCGACTTTGTTAGTCAATTTATTTAATTGTGAGTAGGATATTGTCATATCTTCCCAGTACAAAAAGGTTTTATCACCGTATTTTTGCGCTTGTTTTTCAACTAGCTCTCCAATAGTCATTTTAAGCCTCCTAAACTGGAAAATTTCTAACGAAAAATTATTGAGAAGATAATTTATATTACTTTTCTTATAAAAATATTCTATTTTGACTTATCATAATAATGAGTAAATTGAGCCATGAAAGCTGCTATTCTTGAAGATATTCAAAAGATTATCTATAAAGAAGATTATCCAAAGCCAATTCCAGGTCCTAATGATGCTTTGGTAAAAGTCCATTATTGTGGAATTTGTGGCAGTGATGTTACCAATTTTAAAGTTAAATTATATCAAACGCCTTTGATAATGGGTCATGAATTTGTGGGGGAAATAGTTGAATTAGGGGAAAATGTAACAGATTTTAAAAGAGGATATAAAGTTCTTGGAATAAATGTGAAACTAGATGTTCTTAGGGGAGATTTTAAGGCTTTAGGAATTTTTCAAAATGGAGGATTTGCAGAATATGTGAAAGTTCCAAAAGAATTTTTATTTCCTATCCCTAAAGCCACTCCTCTCCAGGCATGTTGTCTGGTTGAATCTTATGGTACCGCCATTCGTGCTAAAAAATTATCAAAAATACCTGTGAATCAAAATATTGTAATAATTGGCGCAGGAACGCTTGGATCTGTGACATTATCCGTGCTATTATCAGAAACAAATCCTGATTATATAATTGTGATTGAACCATATGAATTTCTAAGGGGAAAAGCAAAGGAACTAGGGGCAATAGAAGTTTTTAGTTTGAACAAAAGGAGAATTAGGAAGTTTTTTGAACAAAATGGAATGCCATCATATATTTTTGAATGTGCTGGAAATGAAAAATCTTTTAAAATGGCATTAGATTTAATTGGGAGGGGAAAAACAATTGTAGTGCAGGGAATTCATAGAGGACTTATGTCCTTTCCATGGATACTATTGAATAGTAAAGAGATTTGTATTCAAGGAATATTGGGACATGACCGAGAGGATATATTAGATGCAATCGAATTAGTTGAAAAGAAAAAAGTTGATCCTTGTAAATTAATTTCAGAAGTTGTTCCATTAAAGGATATTCAAAATGCCTTTGAAAAGTTTTTAGAAGGTAGCGATAGAAAATTCTTAAAAATTTTGGTGAAAATTTGAAAAAATGTTGAAGGGAGATAGAACATGTTAAATTGTTTACTTACAGATGAAGAGGAACGGTTTCGAGCTGAAGTTCGGAAATTTGTAGAGGCAGAAATTATACCACATGTAGAAGAAATAGAGCAAGGGGAATATCCTCGGGAATTATTACGATTAATTGGGAAAAAAGGCTATTTAGGTATGACTCATTCAAAAAAATATGGGGGACAAGAGAAAGGATGGGTGTATGAAACAATATGTGCCGAAGAGTTTGGAGCTGCTAACGGAGCTTTGGATATGGCGAGGGGGGCAACATGTATATTATATGGAACACCACTTTCAAAGTATGGAACAGATGCTCAGAAAGAAAAATATCTTAAGCCTGTTATTTTAGGTGATAAACTAGGATGTATTGGGATTACAGAACCACTCGTGGGGTCAGATACCGCAGGCATGCAAACTACTGCGGTTCGAGACGGGGATTATTGGATCATAAATGGAGAGAAACGTTTTATCACGAATGGAAGTGAAGCTGATTATATTTGTCTCTTTGCAATTACAAATAAAGATGTTTCAGCACACCAAGGAATGAGCGCATTAATTTTCCCAACAGATACGGCTGGCTTTAAAGTTGTGAAAGTTTATGAATTATTAGGTATGCATGGGACTAGAACTGCCCATCTTCAGTTTAATAATTGCCGAATTCCTTTGGAAAATTTACTTGGAAAGGAAAACACAGGATTTCAAATTTTAATGGACGAATTGGACACGGAACGCACGCTTTATGCTGGTACTCTAATTGGAATTGCGCGATCTGCTTTTGAAGTAGCTGCAAGATACTCCACTCAACGAGTACAATTTAAACGCCCAATATCTCAGTTTGAAGGGGTCAGTTTCAAAATTGCCGATATGGTAATCAAGTTAGAGGCAATGAAATCGTTACTCATTAGAGCAGCGCGATTATGTGACGCTAAAGTTCCAGCTACCAAAGAGACAGCAATTGCAAAGGTCTTTGCAAGCGATTTCGGCTTTGAAATCTGTTGTGATGCAGTTCAAATACTTGGCGGAATTGGATATACAAATGAGTATCCAGTAGAACGATATATGCGCGATATAAAGTTAGGGATGATTGGAGCAGGTTCTAGCGAAATTCTACGTTTCTTAATTCAACGAGAAGTATATAAGGAATTTTTAGGGAAAACAGAGTGTAATCGGGATTTATTCTATTCAGAAGAAGAAAATTCATTACGAAAAAAAATAACGGAATTTGTACAAAAGGAAATATCACCCCATATTGATGAAATAGCGAAAGGGGAATACAGTCGTCATTTGATAAAAAAATTGGGGCAGCAAGGGTATTTAGGATTTACTTATCCGAAAAAGTATGGAGGGCAGGAGAAAGGGTGGGCCCAGGAGACGATAATTGCAGAGGAAATTGCCAGAGCAAGTGGAGCGGCAAATATGATTCGAGGTGCATCATGTTTATTATTTGGAAAGCCAATCAAAAAATATGGCACCGAAGAGCAACGAAAGGAATTTCTTACAAAAATTATTCGAGGAGAGAAAATTGGATGTTTAGGAGTTACAGAACCTACAGCGGGTTGTGATGTTTCGGCAATAAAAACATTTGCTAAGAAAAAAGGTAATTCTTATGTGATAAATGGGGAAAAACGTTTCATCACAAATGGGGGTATCGCCGATTATATGTTAGTTTTTGCTCTAACAGATAAACACGCACCATCACGTCAAAGTATGAGTTGTTTTATCCTTCCAACAGATAATCCAGGATTTAAAATAGAAAAAATTTATACGCTTCATGGGATGCAAGGCATCAATGCGGCTCATATCAAATTTCAAAATTGTGAGATCCCTGTAGAAAATCGGGTAGGGAACGAAAATCAGGGTTATGAAATTATGATGGACCAATTTGATACCGAACGGCTCATTTTTGCCAGTACAATGCTTGGAATTATGCAAGCGGCTTTTGAAACGGCTATAAAATATTCGATGGAACGCGTCCAATTTAAGCGGCCCATTTCAACCTTCGAAGGAATAAATTTCAAAATAGCTGATATGGCAATAAAAATAGAAGCTACATCTGCTTTAATTTTAAAAACAAGTCGGCTTTTAGATCTGGGAAAGAAAGTTTCATTGCTCTCTGCAATAACACGGGTTTTTGCGAGTGATTATGGACTAGAAGTGTGTGATGATGCGCTTCAAGTTTTGGGAGGAATTGGCTATACAAATGAATATCCAGTATCTCGTTTTCTACGGGATATTCGATTAGGAAAAATAGGCGCTGGAACTTCAGAAATTCTCCGATATTTAATACAACGGGAAGTTTACAAGTCGCTCCAGAGCAGTTCTACTTAAAAAAATTATTTTTCAAATTTTTTACCACATCCAGAACAAAACGGTGCAGATGCAGCATTTTTTGTTCCACAATGAGGACAAATTTTGATATATGGGCATTTTGAAGGGTTTTTCGTACATAAAGATGAGTACCAGGAAGATGAAACATCGGTCATAACGAGTGAACAGTATCCGTACGCGCCACCTGATTTAGGTTCAGAAAATTCACATGTCGGCATTTCTTCTGTATCCTTGTTTTTGGTGAAATTGTTCGATAAAATAATTGCTTTGTTGCAATATATCTTTACATCTAAACAGGTATAAAAAATAAATCCTCATTACAAGATTACATAAAAGGACCAAATTTGGGGGATTAAGAAGAAAAAAATAGTAATATGGTATTATTTCTTCTGTTTTTTTTCTTTAAGTGCAGCCGATATTGCGCGTCCGTAGCGAATTAGTTCCATAACTTTACCTTTTTTAATTTCAATTTCTTCACGGCTAATAGAGTGTGTAAAATCTCCTTGTCCTCGGCTAGCTCGTGCAATACTAGAAGTATCTCCAGTAATTAGCATTGTGGGGTTTGGATGTGTTCCTTCTTGTAAATTCACTTTTCCTTCTTTGACTTCTATAAAAAAGGGGCTATTTTCTCCATCTAAATCGAACTGAAAAATGACGTGCCAATTTTCAGCTGCCAAAATTTTCTGTGCTTTTGAACTTGTATTAATTAGTTCAATAATTTTTTCTGATTCAGTTCTACCTTCACCCATTTTTGCCGCCTTCAAATTCAGGTTTTTGTATCCAATCATCATACTCATCTATAGGAACGAAGAAGAAATCAGTAATTTTGCCTTCTCGTTCCTTTTTAAATACAGCACGCACTCGTTTTCCAGGTTTAACTTTAGAAGGAACGAGATTATCTGAAAAAATCCCTTGATTAATGGCAGTACTCGCACCATCTAGTTGGATATAACCAACGGCATAGGGAATATTCTGGATAAACGCAGATGTACTATACCAAACAAGGGTACTCACTTTAATTTCTCCTGTATCTTTTAGTGGAATCCATTCCGTTGTTTCATAGCATTTGGCACAAGCTATTCGTGGAGGGCAATATACTGTCTTACATTTGGGACATTTTGTGCCCATAATTTGTTTATTATTTTTCAATTCAATAAAAAATCGAGATTGTCCTCCGAAGCTGTATTTATAATGAATTACAATTATGTCATCTATTTCATGGTACTCTTTAGTCATATAATTCACCTCTCCAAAACAATTACTGCAGAATATGCCGCCCCTGGTCCTCCTATTGAGTGAGAAATTGCCCGTCCTTTAGTTATTGGAACTTGGCGCTTACCAGCACGTTCTGTAAGTTGTAGATATGCTTCGCCGGTAGACATAATCCCAGTCGCCCCTACTGCATGTCCACATCCGATTAACCCCCCAGAGGGATTTACAGGCAATTCACCATGCATTTCTGGACCTCCATCATCAATCCAAGCCCCACCTTTCCCGTACTCAACGAACCCCAATTCTTCATAAGAAATTACTTCTTGTCCAGTAAACGCATCATGTAATTCAGCGACATCTAATTCCTTTTTGATATTTTTATAGTCTAATCCAGCCATTTTGTAGGCTTGCTTTGCTGCGGCAATGTTGGAAGGTAAGGCACCAATGCTTTTTCGATTACCAATGAAGGCATCCGTACAAGCAGCACCAACCCCAGTTATCCATACGGGATTTTCGGCTTTTAATTCCTTAACCTTCTCTTCCGAGGCCAATATAAGTGCAGCAGAGGCTTCAGAGTATAAACAACAATCTAGCATTTTAAAAGGATAACATATGATTCGTGAATTCAACACATCTTCAATAGTTAATTTCATTGGAGCTTGTGCCTTTGGATTATTGAATGCATTTCCATGGTTCTTAATAGATACTTTTGCCATCTGTTCCTCGGTGGGATTGCCGTATTTGTTAAAATGGGCATTTACTAAGACGACATAACTTGATGCTGCTAGCATACCCAAGGGAAACTCCCAAGTCATGTCAGCACTATAAGCGATTGCTTTCAGAACTTCGGGTGTTGTAGTTCCTGTTTGCTTATCATAGCAATCATTGCATTTTTCCACTCCAAGAACCAAACATATATCTGCCAATCCACTTGCCACTTCAGCATATCCAGTCCGAACTGTGAAACCGCCAGTTGCACCTCCCGTGGTGACTCTAGTCCCTGGTTTATCAATATTTCCAATATAATCATTCACATAGATATCTGGCATGAACTGACGTTCAAATAAGTCGTTGTAAATTCCATAAACTGCGCTATCTACATCCTTTATCGTAATACCTGCATCTTGAAGAGCTTCATTACAGGCGTCATATGCTAATTCAAAATATGTCTTATCAGGCCAGCGCGCTTTAAAAGGCGTCATCCCAAATCCGATTATAGCAACTCGTCGTGTCATATACTCATTACCTATACCATGCATTGTCCAAGACATTATAAAAGCTTCTCGCCAAAAGCCTATTTAAACGCATCGTAAAACTGGCTTATTCTCAATACCATGCGGTGCGAGATAGCTCTCTTTACGCCTTGGACTGCCAAAAAGTCACCCCCAGTTCTAAAAGCAGGGCGGCTACGCAAGGAACGCCGCGAACTCTTCGAGGGTCGCCAGAGCAACGGTCCAACTGCCGATGGTGCAGAGTAATTCGGCAAAGGTCTGGTCTTCACCTCCTATACTGTGATATTTACGACGTTCCCACGTCGTGTAAAAGTGCGGGTAGAGTTTCGAGAGCCCATTCGAGGGGCATTGCGGCAGGATCGCCCACTCCCGGGTGTCATCGCTGCACTCGCCCCGCGGATGATACCCCCTGAGAAGGTCATTGCGAAAATAGTCTTTATTCCGGTCGGCAGTGATTGAAATGGTGCTCAACGGGTGACACACTGAGATCCCGTTTTGAAGTAATAATTTCTCTACAGCATGACGCAACCAGCCGCGTATCGTCTGCCCACCGATGCGTCCTAATTTCGAGAAGGGGGATTGCGACTTCCTTTCGGCTTCCGACTTCGGATGGGTCACCATCACAAGGATATTGCTTCGTGTCATCACACTTTCCGCCAAAAAAACCGTATTTATTACCTTCATTTTTTCTATTACGCCATAGTTTCGTTTCAACGACCCTATTTAAGGTCACACATTAGTTCCCAAAACCCTTAATAAACAAATTTTGGACGTAAAATTTTGGACGTAAAATTTTATGACCTAGGAGTGGATAATAGGTCCAGTCTTGCTCGAATTGATAATATTTTTGAAATTTTCCTCAAATTAATTTTGAGCAATCGCTTGTTTGCTTTAAAAATCGGATAAACTAAACTTCAAAATTGTTAAATTCTTATTCGGGAAAAAATATATGCTCAGAGAAAACTTATCATTTACCGAATTTCTATAGTTGGTTAGAGAACTAAAATGGGTGATTTGAATGATTTATGATGTCGTAATTTCAGGAGCAGGCCCGGCTGGAGCAATGGCGGCAAGGGTATTAGCAGAAGCAGGAATCAAAGTAATTGCTTTTGATAAAGCAAAATTGCCTTGGAGAAAACCATGTGGCGGTGGCGTTCCAGAACATGTTTTTTCAGAAGGATTATTGGATTACAATGAATTTAAGAAAAATAAAATAATAGATAAGGACACCAAGAACCTCTATTTACGCGCACCAAGCGGTAAAGAATTAGTTATAGAAACGCCGGGTGAGACGGTTGTAGATCGGAAAATTTTTGATCAATATTTACGAGATAAAGCGACTGATGCAGGAGCCGAGATTCAAGACCAGACCTCAGTACGGGACCTCATAAGGAATCAAGATGGCTTTGTTAGTGGTGTGAAAATAAAAGGGCCGGGTGGCATTCAAGAAATATCCTCAAAAATATTAATCGTTGCTGATGGTGTAGGATCTAAATTAGTAGTGAAAGGAGGATTAAGGAAAAAGTGGCTTGCAACAGATTACGCGATATGTGCCGTAGCTCTTATTGAGGGTTATATCGAGCAACCACCCCTTTCAGACTCCATGCAAATATATATCGATGAAAATGTAGCGCCTAATAGCTATGCGTGGCTCTTTCCGATGGCAAATAATCGAGCTAATATTGGAATTGGAATCTGGAAAAAAAGCGAAAAACGCCCTATGGAATTCTTAATTCGGCTCACAGAACAGCCATTTTTTAAGAAAAAACTCGATGAAACAAAATTCAAGATTTTTTGGAAGAGTAGCTACCCGATTCCGATTCAAGGAGTAAAAGGACGGACGTATGGAGATGGAATTATGGGTGTAGGAGATGCGATGGGTTTCGTTGCACCAATTATAGGCGAAGGTATTTTTTCGGCACTTTTAACGGGTAAATTAGCAGCTGAAACTGCTATTAAAGCATTGGAGATAGGCGATTATTCCAAAGCTGTCCTGAAAGAATATCAAAAATCGTGGGTAAAATATGGATTGAAAGAAGGTTATAATTTCCAACGAATGATGCGAGATGGCATAGTGGAAGGTGGTAACATCAATGAAAGTTTCAATAAATTAATCGATTGGGCATTAGAGGATGAATATAATAAAAATCTATTAGGAGAACTATTTGTAAGCGGAACCAGTTTAGCTGGAAATATTCCACCAGAATTAATTAAAAAATTGGGCGAAGAATTAATACCAAAATTGTCATCTTCAAAATAAAAAATTGAAATTATGGTAATGATTGAAATATTTAAATATCGATAGATTTTCCATATTCAGGGATTATTATCTCAGTACCCAATTCATCTCCAATCTCCAAAAATTTCTCAACATTTATTGTATGGATTGGAATCACCTTTTTTGGTGCTAACTGGGAAATAATTTCTTTAATTTCAGGCCCTGTAGCATGACCTGATACGTGTTCGCGGAGAAATACTTTTTTGCCTTTATTTTGAGTGGGATTTTCATACTGGAAATCATAACTTATGTTAAATTGATCTAGCCAATTCATCATTTTTTGCTCATCTATTAGCATTTCATCATTAAATGGTTCGGTACATGCTTTTATGAAGTGGGAGCCGCTCATATCTCCGTTTTCTGGAGAAAGATCGAATAATTCATTTACGTCCCAAAACGAAAGCATTAATACATATTTTTCAGGTGATTTACGAACTTCAAACGCCTTTATACCTTTCTGGAAATGGCAAAGTGCGAGACTTTTGAACAATTTGAGATTCTTCAGGAGTTCCTTTTCCTCAATATCGCCAAACCAACTAGGAATCAACTCTCTTAAGGCTTTGAGATAGTTCGGGCTTAATTCTGAAATATACTTTTCTTTTTCCTCAAGTAAATCGATAAGATGAATTATACGGACGATGCTTTTATCCGATTGCCTGTTTGTGGCACCCCAATGTCGAAAAATACCCAATTCGGTCTTCTTTTTGATATTTGGTGAATATATCAGATCACCTTGGCGTTTTATATAGACGCGCAGGGATTTTTCGGCCAATGGATTAACAAACTCGTTGGGATATGTTTGATGAAAGTGATATAATAAATAAGCTACTTTTGGAGGAATTAATAGGACTCGATTTACTCTTTTAGAAGCGTTTAAAATTGTCTGAAGCCGTCCTAGATCTTTCCAGTTAAAATCTATTAGGATTAGGTTCTTTATCGGTTGCATTTTTTCTACAAGATTATTTTCAATTTCTTTCTCGGTTTTTGGTTCAGTAGATGCGATTCGAGTTCCTTCACAGATGAAAGCATCTAGTGTATCAGCTGATTCTTTTATTTTTTCGATATAAGATTTTAATTCGGATGATGAGGGACCACCAAATCGGAAATCACCTGAATATAATAAAGATTTTTGTGATTTCATATCCTTTACTAGTAATGAAATAGCACCTGGAATAGAATGATCAACCGGTAATGCGGTGATTTCCATAGAATTGATATTTATGGGGCGTCCCTCCTTCATAGTTATAAAGGATCGCTGTAAGGGGGGATCATTTAAATCAATTGTTAATTCGGGATTCTGAAAAATAACACGTTCAGTCTTAGAAGTCCCTTCTTTTTTAATTTCGAGTGAATATGGGAAGGCAGTTCGGTAATATGGTTGTTTTACAGAGAGAATGTACTTGTTATAATAGAAAAATTCATTTTCAATAGAAGTTTGTGATAAATCTAAAATTGTTTCTGCTAGAATTTTGGTCTTTTCAGAACAGAAAATAGGAATTTTTGGATCTATAAAACATACATCCTGTATATGGTCGAAATGAGCATGAGAAATAAATATCCCAGAGAGATTCAATTTTTTTGACGTTTTATCTAATAATTTTGAGTAATTCCAATAATCAGGAGCTTCAT
>SUPS01000058.1 GCA_005191415.1 Candidatus Helarchaeota ASGARD archaeon Hel_GB_A | reverse complement strand
ACATACTGAATTCCCCTCCCCTCCACTCCCCTGACGCTATAGCGTCAGTGGGCTGGTGACCGTGCCATCGCCCTAAGTGGGGCGACCTTGGGCAATCTCCGGATTGTCCAAGTTTGTCCAACTTTAAAGGAACGGTGCCTTGAACCTCGCGGCAATGAAATTTAGGAGGCGATGAATTACCTTTTAGGATTAGTTGGGTGAGAGGGATCAGGAACTAGAAGATTGCGAAGTTGGTCAAGAGAGATAGTAAGGTGTTTAGAGAGTAATCTCCGAATTTGGATAAGGCGAGGGGGTTGATCAGTTCCAAAGAGGAGGAAAGTACCGGGAGAAGCTGTTCGAATTTTTTGGAGAGTTTTTTTCATAGAAGCCGGAGAAAATTTTGTAAAGTAAGGTTCAACCAATGCTAATATCTTCTTATAACTTTGCTCGGAAGGGATTTTTCCGACAAAGAAAGTGCTGACATTATCCAGAGCTTTGTAATCGATTGTGGCAGGAGATTGTGTCGCAAGAATACAGGCAACGCCATACTTTCTAGCTTGACGGAGGAGGAGAGTGAGCATTTTTTTGGAGGGAGGGTCATGGGGGTGGGGTGGAAGAAAATCTGCAATTTCATCAAAATATAGAAAAAACCGAATTTGATCTTGGGATAATTGGGGGTGTTGGAGCATCCAATCATAGACTTGACGGAGGATCCAAGAGACCACGAGTTGGCGTTTAGTGATATCGGTACCAACACTTGCTAAATTAATTATATAAAGACTAGGGCGGTCTTGGACTAAAGATTGGATATTTAAGTGTTCACTCCCCAGAAAGAAATAGCCATCGGTACCAGTGCCCATTTTCATAAGGTTATGGATGAGTTCTTTCCGTTTCGAAGATGAAATAAGAGAATCAATTGCAATTTCCTGCCCATTAACAAGTGATTTCAGGGTGGAGGTAGAATCAATCGCATTTGCTAGGGTCACGAAATTAAGAGGGCGATTCGATGTCCAATACTCATATATGAACGATTCCAAGATTGCTTTTTCAGGCGGCGTGGTTCTTTTTGAGGAGTATCCCATAATCATGAGAAGAAGCGAAGCGACATTATCAATTAGCATATAGAGATATTCACGATCTTTCATTAAGGAGGACTCGGGAGGCTGAAGTGGGTTAAGAGATAACTTAATTCCTTTCTCAGATCCTGGGGTGAAGATTTTTATATGAACCCGTTTGAGAAGAATGTCCCAAGTTGGGTCATCAGGAATTAGAATAGAACACAGATCTCCTTGTGGGTCTATAAGTAATGCGGAATAATCCTGTTTGAGGGCTTCTTCAATGATAACTTTTCCTAAGACGGTTTTTCCTGAACCCGTGGAGCCAATGATGGCTGTATGCCGTAACAACTTGAGGAGAGGATAATAACACGGTTTATTTTGTAGATCTTCCCCTAAAAATGCAGCAGAAGATAATGGTGGCCCAATAGGAGATGGCATTTGACCTAAACGTCCTTCAGACGCCGCTGCAGGTGCTTTCTCTAGTGGCGAAGAGTCAGATGGGACTTTAGGAGTAAATTTCTGAGCTAAGACTTCTTGTTGTAGGTGGTTAGGACGTAAAGAGGAGACTGATTGGCGAGAAGATAGGTTGATAGGTTCTTTAGGAGTTGGGCAAGAAGCACGTCCTGTATGACTGAATTTTTTCGAACAACTTTCTTGCAAATTACACCTTCCGCAGGAAATTAAATCCACAGTCTGTGGAGGTGTTTCTTCGCCTAAGTACCACTTTCGCATATTTAGAAGCAACCTATGGAAAAGTGGTGTAATTTTGGCAATTTTCGCGCGATTAAATTCTAATATTTTAACGGAATCTTCCGTAAAATAGACAATAGCAGGATCAGCATCAATACCTAGTTTCTCTTTGATAGCAATGGTATAAAGCGCGATTTGAACGAAATCTAGATGCATGTAATCGCTCTCTGACGTCTTGAAATCCCAAACAAGCACTCGCTGCGAGGCTAGGTCATGAGAAATCCAATCAATTCGCCCACTTATAGTGAAAGGAGTGTTATCGACCTCCAAATCGAGTTTAAATGCCCATTCGGTATCCAGAAAGATTTTTGGGATGGCTTCTTCCAAAGGCAATTTCGAGAGCGGGGGATACAGAATGGAATGAATGAGTTCTGCCGCATTTTGTAATATATTCCAACCTCTATTAAACCCGCGCTTATAATATTCGAGGTCTGACTTTTGCTTAATTTTATCTTTGAATTGGAGGACTTGGTCAAGGTAAAGAGAATACATTGTCCGTTTAATGCAGCGGAAGAATGCTTCGGAGCTGCGTTGCTCTTGTAGATGGTGTTGATATGCAGTAGATTTCTTGACTTTTTTTATGAAAGCATCAATGGCGTGATGCACCAAACTCCCTATCACGATTCCACTATAGCGCCAAATTTTCATCTTATATCTCTTATTCAAAACAAACAACCGAGGACAACGATTGGCATTTTTCATATCCGTCACGGAAAATTTTAGACGTTCCATAGGCTCACGCATCAGGTTTTACCGAATTAAGAATTGTTATATTTATTAGTAATTAATCTATAAATAATCAGGATGGAGCGAGAAAAGAAAATCGTCATTATGATCATGAATAACAATGATCATCTGTTCTTGGGCCATATTTTGGAGGACTTCTCGTATCTCCATGGAATCAATATTCTGAAAGGATTCTTTTAATTTTTTAAGTGTATAGAAATGTTGTTTTTGGAGAATTCGGAGGATATTTCCTTTCAAATTTGTCTTTTGAATTCCCTGGGCTGGAGAGAGAGGGCGTTCCGAATCGGCCTGTGGCGGAGATGGAGGAGATATGGGGAGAGTGATGCTAGGTAATTCGGGTACGTCATCGAAGAGCTCTTCAAGGCGATCTGATGGAGTAGTGGGACTATTCGAGACCGTTCGAGTTTCTTCGATGGAAGGTTGGAGTGCTTCTTGAGAATGATCCGCCCTTGGTTCCAATGGAGAGGTCATCACAGATGAAGTTATTGGTTTTTCCGTCTCAGATGGTAATTGGAATTTTGGACTTTGTTTAAGAAATCGGGTAAGTTGAATAAATACTGAAATAGACATGAGCTTTTCAGGCAGTAAAAATTGTAATACGTCTCCTCGGGTAATTATTTGGTCATCTCGCATTAGGTCACCTGCGCTGGCTTTCTCCAGGAGTTTCTTGATGCTCATTAGCTGGAGTAAATCGCTTTCTGAGATCTGAATCAGCGCACCGTTATCATAAAGCTTCTGCAGAAGCTCTTGGGTCTTTTTAGCCGTTGGACTGATCTGTAACGCAGCATCCCGCAGTAAAAAGGCGTACTTCAATTTAGTGCTTTGGATTTCCCCTAAAAGACGCCGAAGGGTATGATATAGAGAAGTCATATTTTCGGAGTTATTCACTTCAATACCAATGTTAAAAGTTTCTGCATTAATCGCTATATTTAAAAGAATATCGACATCTTTTTTGGTTACTTTTTGGTTAATACGAATTTCCTTTATTGTGATCCCTTGTAATGCTTGCTGTCGAGTACATAACTCTTTGAACAATTCATTCAGGATACCTTTCATAAAATCCTGTCGGACAGGAAAGGTATAAAGTCGACTTTGGTCCTTTTGAATTTGAGCACGCAAGTCCTCTAATTCACGTGTTAGAAAGTTGGATACTGGCTCAACTTCTACCTCCTTCTCTTGAATACCCTCCAATTCAGTAATTTCAGGTTCAATTATTCCTCCTTTTGATTGCATATATTCAAATTCGCGAGAGAGCCGATTTAATAACCTTCGCGGATTATATCCAGTCTCTTGTAAAACGTGGCGAATGAATTTATGAGGGAACGGATAGGTACTATAAGGAAGGGTTAACTTGGGTGGATAAATCAGACGAAGCCGACTTTCTGCAAGGAGAATGCCCTCCTCAAAAGATAGCTTTGCTAAAGATTTTCTAATTTGAATACGATCAAGGGCTGATTTCTCAACTTTCTTCTCAATTTCAGTCCAAACATGCGATTGACACATAAGGAGAATGCAGATATTTTGGTAACGATTATACATATTTGTCAGCGTATCAAAGAGTACTTTAATGCCATCCTCCGCTTCAAATCGCACGCTAAAGGATTCTAATTGGTCTAAACAGAAAAGAATTGGACGATCAATTATCATTAATAAGGAATTCAAAACTTGATTGGCGGTTTCCTCGTTGTTAATTGATTCGCGGACATTCAACCGCTTTAAATCGATTTCAGAGAGATCATACCCCTTTAACCATTTTAACGCAAGGAACTCCATTTCTTCATCTAAAATTTTAAATAAAACCTCTAAAAATAGTTGATCTATACCAGGATAACGTTCTAAAAGGTTTAATATTGCCCTTTGGAGAATATACTCTCGAATATCTTCTCTTTTTTCTATTGCCTTCAAATACCTGAAAACAAGAGTATAATCTGTTTTTAGTGCTTTGAGTATTTCTTGTGTATGAGGCTGCAAGGAATCTTGCTTTGTGGAATAAAAATCGATTAGAAAATCACTCAACAGGTGCCCCACTAATTGTTGTAATGGACTATAGCGGTCTTGAGGGTCTTTCCAAGTCAAATTAATGAATAAATGCTGAAAAATATGTGAATAGATTCGGGAAATATCTCCTAATGGAGGTAAATCAACAAAATAAAATCTATGTTCTTTAGCCTTTTGGCGCATTCTGGACAGAAAATGGGTTTTCCCTAAACCAGGTTCGCCTTGAATTAAAATTAAATCAGTGCGTTTTTCTTTCTTCCGAATCTTCTCAAGCGATTTCAGAATGAGATTCGTCAAATCCGCGTTAATGGATTCCACGTCAATTATTGCTTGACGTGGATTTTCGACAATTGAATTCTTAAAAGGATTTGTAGATCTCAATAAAGTCTCATGAATGATCTTATAATCAATCTTTTGGGCATCCCGCTCATTTTCAGTCAAAGTACCCTCCTTCCCAAACTCTTTTAATGCCTCCAGGTTACATAATAAATAAGTCCCCGACTAGGATGGAGAATTCCCTCCTGGGCATCTGGCACTTTTGATGGATCACTCGCGATCTGAAGGTCAATGACCCGTTTCTCCTCTAATTTCATTAAATACGCATTCATATCTTTAGATGACAGCCCCGGTATTTTCTCCATAAGCATATGTTTTAATATTGGAAGAGGGACGACATCCCCGTAATTATTCTTGAGATTTAATTGAGTATAAATCTCTTTCATAACTTTTTGAAATTGCCCTAACTCAATTGAAGGTTTTTTAATTTTACTCTGCGAATAGAGATAATTCACCTTCTCAGTTAATTCATCAAGCAACCTATTATAACGTTCAAAATAAGGAGTACAATAGTTGGTAACTGCTTGTAATACATCCTCCATTGTTAAAAGTGGAGTGGCAGCCTTGGTGATCCCACCTTTTCGTTTCGGTGCTTTTTTCTTTTTTACAGCCTTCTTCTTGGGTTGCATGTCTTTGATTTTCTTTTGTACTTGTAGTCCAAGTTCTGTCAAAGCCCACTTCACGGATCTGGCGCGCCCTGTTGGTTCTATTCGCTCAACTAATTTTTTCGCTCGCAATGCATCTAACGGTGATAAATCGCCGATTTTTCTCTTAATTGTCGCCTCAGTTAGCGGTTTATTTCCACTAAAAACCGTAAGCGTTTTCTGTTCGGAAGAATTTAACCCCAATTCTGTCATAAAACCTCTCCTTCAATTTTAAATTATTTTATCCTTTTCTATCCCTCAAATGAGATTTATACAATTGAATTATTCTATTCTTTCTCCTAAATAAAACTCTTTCCTTCAGACTAATAAATGCCTACCGATAATTACTCAGCCATCATTTCTTCAGAAAGTTCTCCGTGTCTTTTACCGGTGAAATATCAACAAAACCACATCCAAATGCAGAATCTGGACCACACCCAAGAATTCTTCCGACCTGAAGCATCCAGCGGGCGGCAGAATTCAGAAAAGAATAATGATAGAGTACTTCTCCTGTATATCCTTTAAAAAGTTTTTTATCGCTTCGTTTTGAACGCCTTCGCAATTTATGGAAATGGGGATTTACCTTTAAGATGTCACCTTCAACAACACATTCGGGTACCCGTTCCTGAGTGCCATACTCATTCACAAACCGTATGAGCCGATTCCGAATTCGATTAATAAACTCTTCAGGACTAGGAGGAAATTTAGAGCCCGTGTAGGGTGTCCGAAACTTTACCAGGAAAGTATCCCCTGTTAGATTTTCTAAAGTATGGATATTCTGTCGTTGGAAGTTTATTAGGTCAATGTATTCATTTTGAAATACAATGGAATTAGAATTCTTCATTTTGATTGAATCTATAATAAATCGGTTTAAATTTTCATACCGCATAGGTCCTATACCACGTTGTCCTAACAATTTCAATCCTAAAATTACATGGGGTAGATATTTACTAAAATCCCCTATTAAAAGTAATTCAATATCCAAAAACCCCTCCTTCTCAAAAAAATATTCTCTCCCAAAAAAAGGAGGGATTAATATGATGGGTTTTGGAGGGGCAGCATGACCGATTCTAGCGTTTTTCCGCATATAAATATAATAAAACAGACAATTTTCTTGAACGTCACATGTTTCACATTCTTTTCGAAAATCTACACAGCAAATATGTCGTATGTTCCTGCCAAATGCCCCTCGAAACGCCGACCCCATCCAATACGGGAGCTTCGCGGGGGTCGTGAATTTTAAATGTGCGATCAATTGAGAGATCTCTAACATTGCATTATTCCCTAAGGTCCTACGAATTTTTATTGAAATGTAGAAAGTTTATTTACTAAACTAAAGAAACGATATTCTTGTCCTTTAAAAGTTACGGTAAGCACTTTCGCACATTTAAATTCTCCGACTAGGAATCGTTGAGAAGCATCAATAATGCGAAATTTGAGAATTTCTTTTTGTTTAGCGTTTAAATAGTCCTGGAAATAGATGAGATCTAAGGTGGTCCATTTATTTGTTTGTAGTTGATAATCTACTTTTTGTAGCGAAGATATTCTAGCAAGTGCTCCTTTCTTTCCAATGAAAAGGATAGGAGGGGGTTTAATGAAGGAAAATGCGAGGAATTTTGATTGAGGGCAAAGATATTCTTGGTAGCCTTCGGTAATACAAATATTCGCGGCATCATCCCCTTTTTTGTAATTCACATTTCGTGAAGAGAACCATTGCCTGATCTTAGTTACATTTATGGGGATTGCAAGCGTACAAGGAACCGATTTGAATTGATAGGTATCTGTCATTTCAAAATCTCTGGTTATACTTGCATAGACTTGGCGGTCAGTGAAAAAGTTATGTGTATAGTAGGTCTTCTGGGTTAGATGGGAGATATTTTGGCCGAAATCTTCTAATTCGAATTCAAAAGCATACAGATCCAATTAGCTACCCCAGAACATAGTTTTTCCTTGAATTAGGCCTTTTTCTTAGTTTTTGCTTCCGTTGGTAATCCTTTCCAGATCTTATCTTTATTGGCTTCAAGTAATTGCTCAAACTCTGCGAGGATTGCCGAGATTTCCTCTGGTTTCGTGATCGCATTGGCGGGCATTTTCTGTAATAACGCCGAGGCATCCACACCATTTTCAGTCAGCTTTAAATCGTTCAGTAGATCACGGTGCGAAATGGTCAATTCATGCGTAATTGCTAGAATTGTGGTGGTTGCAGTCCCCAAGAGAGATGCCCGAGAACCGTAACCTTCTTTATCACTTCGTTCGATAGTTTTCAGAAAAAGTGCCAAATCAAATTTCGATGGATTGAAAATGATGTCGATAAAGGGAAAGATTGTATTCGGTTTAATTAAATTCATAGTGTAAATGCTTGCCTTTTTGTCTTCACCTTTTTCTTGCGCCATTTGGAAATCTTTATGGACGATAATATGGAACTCTTCTTCATCAATTAAAGCATTTTCTGCAGACTGAAGTGAGTAAGATGTGGTCAGCTTTATTCGCGATCGTATTGCCTTTGTTTTATTTTTCACTGCAATGACTCCTCCATAAGCATAACAATTGTAACATTGCATACATTGCTTATTAGGGGTTGCGCAGACATAATCCGGGATGTACTGTCGTAAGATTGCCTCACTGCTCCGGCGATAAACGGCTCGGCGCTTGAGTCCTGTGAGATAAACACGCTCTAAGCCCATGAATTCCAAGGTATCGATGATATTTGGGTCCTCATTGCTCGTGAATCGCGCAAAATCTTCTAATCGCTTATAGCCAATAATTGCAATATACTGATTGTTTCTTAAGTAGATCTGTTCGATTTTGGAATTGTCAGCCAAGGTCACTTCTTCGCTGAAGTCAATAAATTCTGGAAGTTGTTCAAACCATTCAACCACGTTAATTACCTCCTTTATTTTTACTTAATTCATAAAATTTTTTAGAATTGAAAAGATATTTTGTTTGTTGGATTTGTTTTCGCAGTAATTTGCGTTCAGAATCTGTGAGTGCTTTTAAAGTAGTCCGTAGTTTTTCATGTATCTCAAGAATTTTTTGGCGATTTTCTTTCGTGATTTTTTCATTCTTCAAAATTCTATTTATTACACGATCAAGATCCCCAACATAGCCTTTGAAGTTCCCCAAGAATGCACCCACATTTTTACTTGTCTCTAGTGCACCACCTAATTTTGCAGTCTCCCAAATTTGGTCTATTATTTCATATATCTTATCATTTTCACTCAATTTCATCACCAATTCATCAATTTTATCGTCATACTTTATAAAACGATTATTTTTAAAGACGACACAAAGCCCTATAAAGGGCGATTTAAGATAGCGGATGATATAATCACGCCGCATTTGATAGTCATTGATATTAGAGAAGACAAATTCGAAGAACTGATGTTCAATTTCGCTATAGAGGTTTATTACTCCGTTTGGAAATTGGATTTGTTGATTCGAGAGAAATTTTGGTAAACAATTGATGCAATATGATACTATAAATGGGAATTTTTGATTGAAACGGGAAGCTATCCAAGAAAAAAAGATGCTTGAATAGGTGGTATTAGTCATTCCCAGATCAATTGGACCCGAAGGCGTGTTCAGATTATTTATGAAGGAGTATAGAACAATTTGGAAATCCTCAGGACGACTTGTATAAACTGATTGCCAAGTTATTTTAAATTCCTGCAGGAGTTTCTCAATAATTATTTTATCTTCGTCATACGTGGACTCCAATAGATCGCGGTCTATATCGAGCCCATAGAGAATGAAATGAGTTTTTGGATTGATGCGAACTTGCCGCCCTTGCGTTACGCCGACTAATAACAAATTTAATAAGGATTCAAAATGACAAATCGGGCAAATACTAAATGCATCTGTCGATCTTAATCGATTATTTCGCCCTCTAAATAGTGTCTCACGTTTATGTTGTCGAAAACCGAGGGTTAAGGTAGAGAGAGGCACGGATGCCTCAAAAGTTCCACAATTTGCACATACATTCTCCCGCGCCAAAATTGTCTCTACGTTTAAATGCCCATCTATCGCAATAAATGAGGTCAAATCCACGCTCAATTTAGTTTTACTGGATTTTGCCGAATTAATTGCCACTAAATAGGAACGAATGATGGGGTCAATTTTATCTTTGTAGGTCAATTTCTCAGTGTCAACCCCTACCGTTTCTAAAATTTGATCTATAATCCGCTTATCAGTATCTGCAAAATGTTCCACCCATGCAGGAGGTTTTTTCTTTTGTAGCAACTCTTTTTTAGTCTGCAAAATTTTTTTCATTGCTGCATTACTTTTCGGTAAAAAAGTGAAATCCTCTTTTAAAAGCTGGTAAAATATCTCCTTACTTAGCCCTATCTGTTCAAGATTCTCTTGTTTTGTATCTCGCAAGAGCCTATCAATAAAACGATTTGCAAATACCTCGAAAATTACCTCCCTCAATTCATCAGGAAATATCTCGACAAAATAATTATAGTTTTGGGGATCGCCACCGATAAAGGATTCTAAATTCTGACTTGAAATAAACTTTAGTAAATTTTGATTAAAAGATTGACTTAATTGGGCTCTTAAATCAGTTTCAGGTAAGGTAGTCGCAATTCTGCACCCATCTTTGAGCTCATAGAGGAACCAAACATCCGAAATCGTTTCAAGCGTCTCAAACAATAATTTTAGGAGGATTAAGCGCCCTACTGCATTCAATTCATTTTTGGAGAAGGACGGAAAGGTTATCGTATAGAAATTGTATTGATGGAAATTAGTCGTTTTTAAGAAAGCATGGAGTATTGTCGAATTTTGAAATCTGTTTTTAATTTCATCATTTGAAGAGGTAGAGGCAATATGGTCGGCAATGGCTACATAGAAGCCTAGATCACCTTTACTATCATGATGGGACGCAATAGCTTGTAAAACTTCTGGGTCCGAAGATAGATCGGACAAATTAAATTTTGATAAAATAGTTTCGTAATAGGCACTCTCTTTAAAGGCGTTGAGAGCCTTCTCACTTAGTGGTGTATGTGGTTCCCCTAACTTCTCAATAAGTAATTTGCCGATGTCATGGAAAAATGAAGCGTAGAGATATTTCTCGCGATCAACAGGAATTTTTACATGCGTCATTAGAAACTTTGCAATTGCATGAGTTCTTATAGCATGTTCGATAAAACTTTCGGGTGCTAATCCATCCTTTACTAACTTAAATATCATCTATACATCCCTCAATTGAAAAAGATAGTCGGTTTAAATGATTTTCGAGATGGAACAATCGTATTTTCGTTTATGTAAATATAATCAAATTTATCTAAGGGGCCAACTTCCGCATTTACCACGAGTTTGATATCATTAATGCGGAGAGTTAGGTTATAATAAGGGGTTTTTTGATAGCGTTTCGCTTTTATTAGATGAAATTCTGGTAAACGTCGTTTTGATACTCTAGAGTATTTTCGTTGAATATATCGGTCGTTATCCTTTAATTCGGCGACATAAAATAAATCTTGGCAAGGGTAAAGATAATTAAGGATCCCATCATACCATATTAACTCAAAGAAATCAAGGCTCATATCGTGATATTTGACTGATGGGCGTGGAAGACGGAAACTAGCGTCAGGAAGGAATTCACGGTACTCCTCATATAAATGCTTCAAGTGAGGGGTAATTAAAAATTCTACATATTGTTTAAGTTTTGTTTTCAGATATAATTTATACCAAATGGCACTCATCATCTCGCGTAGTTTGTCCCACTCCTTTGGTAAGTAATAGTTAGTTAAAAGCAATTCAAATTCACTTCGAGTACATACTTTATCGGCATTTAGTGCATTTAATACAGGACTTCTTCTTGATAAAAGAATAAACTCACTTCGATCTCTACGACCACAGCGACCAAATGTCTGAATAGCGTCTTGTAGACAAGTAGGCTCCTCTGTGATTAGCCGTCCAACATGGAGATCAATTCCTTGCCTGAAAACACTGGTGGCAAAAGTTAGAGCCCCCTCTTTACATTTATGATAATTTGCGAGAATTTGCCGCTCCTTTGCATGACTATCTCCGTAATACCACTGCTTTCCAATCAATAACGCACTACCCTCAAAATGCCGATGTAATTCCAGCGCCCTATCCACACTATTACAGACATAAATAGTATCTTCGACATAATCGTTTGATTCAATATACTCAATGACATTTTTTACTCGAAAATAATTTAATTCATCTGCTTTCACTTGAACCTCTGCGGTCTTACTTTCTCCTGTAATAATTTGAAATGAATTCAAATCAAAAATATCGTTTAAATCAAAGGTTGCACTCAACAGATAAATTCGAACATTCGGTTGAATATTTTTCATAATTTTTATGAGGTATTGAATATTTAACAAGATAAATGTATCATACAGATGTAATTCATCGAAAACCACGCAAAAAAGGCAGTCTATAAATCTTTTATACAAAGGATTGATATGTTGAGCATGTTTACTGCGTAAAAGTATGTAATATATAATGTCAGGTGACGAAATTATAAAATCATGCGCGAATAAATCTTTAAATAATCGCGAAAATCGATAATGTCCTTCTAAAATGGTAAAAGGAATCTTCTGCGCTGCAAGATGGTCTCGAATGTTTTCCAACTGTGAATAGAGGAGGAGCCGCGTGGGCGCCAGATATAAACATTTGATAGCTCTTTCACGTTCTAAATATTCATTTATAAAAGCAAACAAGAAAGCTTCCGTCTTTCCACTACAAGTAGGCGATTTCAGAACAAGATCTTTCAGGCGATTCTGATAAAACAACCACTGATGTCTAAAAGGATTTTCATGAGGAAAATGCGAAATATGCTGCTCTGCCATAGTCGGAACCGAAGCTTCAATCAACAATTCTTTTTAACCCCAAATATTAATTCCCATCTACTCATAATTGTCTAATCCTTTGTTTCACGACCTTTTTAAAATATAAAGGTAAACTTTTTCCTAACATATAAAAATTTTACTTATGGAAAAAAAATTTATTTATAAATACCAAACATTAAATATGATTCAACATACCCAAATCCTTCCTGTTGGACACACCCTCATTACCCTCACGGAAAGCGTGAAACTCTTCCCTACCACCAAAATTGTTATGGTTCTTGGGAAAAATCCTAAATTGAGTGGCGAAGCTAAGGTTAAGGAGACTGCAAATGCATTAGAAAAACAATTACAACCACTTTATCGAATCTCACGGCTTTATGTCGATAAAGAAGATTTTTATGGAAGTATAATTGATATTATCCAATTAATCAAAAAAGAACGAGAAAAAGGTGCAAAAATTCTTATCAACATCTCAGGAAGTCTCCGGCAACTTGGAATCGCTTGCTACATCGCCGCGGTTATGACCCAAACAGATGTCTTCAGCACCCTTCCTCTGTACATAAAAGGGGAATTAAGCGGTATTAAAAACGTCTATAAATTACCGTTTTTCCCCGTAAAAGAACTCTCCCCTGAAGCTCTCGAAATCCTGACCACAATTTCTAAGAATGAGCCCCTCAATTCTATTGACCAACTCGTGTCTCTTTTAAACCCCTCGCTTGAGAAAAATTCCACCGCATATCTCAAAGAACGTAGCCGTATTAGCTACCATCTCAAAAAATTGAAAGATGAAGACTTCATCCATATCCAACCCCAAGGCAAAACCCGCCTCCTTCAAGTCTCACAACTCGGTATGATTTACCTTTTGAGTCGAACTTAACTTCTATAATGCCTCCTTCTACTCAATAAAATGGTAAGATTAATTATTTATTCGATTTATATAAAATGGGAATGGAAGATCCTTTAAATCTATTTTAGTTTATTGAGCGAATTTAATGATCTAATGTTAGAGGATTTTGTTTCATTTTAATTCTCAGTTTTGTAAGTTGGTTATAGGATTCAATTAGGCTTTCTCTAAATTTTTTGGGCACAAGGGCATTCTCTCTAAAACCAGCATGATTCATATCATTCCGATATTCGGTAATCTGAGAGTAAAGTGTTGTTAATTCGGGAGAAATTTCGGAGAGAATTCGTTGAATATTATTTTCCCATTCTTCTTTGTTTTCTATGTCAAGGGGAATTTGCCATTTTTCTTTGGGTGTCGATTTCGCTTTGATTATCAATGCTTGGGTAATAATACGCCTTTTATTTTTCTTTAAAATTTGATCTTCAGAGAAAAAGCGAGCTACTAACTCAGAAATTAGCGTTTCTTGAAGTAAAGTAAAGCCTTGCTGGATTAAATTATGGTCGATGCACCATTTCACGGCGTTATACCCGTTTGAGATAGAATTTGTCTTAAAATCCTTCAATTTTAGTGAGATCTTTTCCAATAATGGATTTAAAGGTCGAATAATGCTCCCCTGATTTTTTTGTAAATACTGCCGAAGTTCATTAAAATCATATGTGATTAACGCATATCCTCTGCAAGTTCTTATGAGTTCGGTCAAATAATTCAATTTGTTGCAAAACTTTTTTATGTTGGATGCACTCTCGTGTTTTCCTTTGGTTTCCTTTAAAATAGGTTGCGTATCCTCTTTGGTCTTTTCAAGAATAAGAGAAGCGTCACCGGAATTCAGGAAATAGTTTAATACATTAGTCCATTCAAATAATCCTATGAAGGAGGTTAAATTTAATATAGGCGCAGTTCTATCTTTAAGCGGTATTTGTGCTGCCTGCCTGAAATTACCTAAAGCCTCAAAAGCTCCATAAAAGACGCCTAATATCTTTATGCTTTTTAGAATTCTGGCATAATTTAATGCAATTATAGCCAACATAGGAATTGAACGGAATGCATGAGTGATATCAAAAATAACCTCGTCATTTTCCTGAATATTTTTAAAAATAGCCTCAAAAATTTCCCAAATTTCACTTTCTGATTTTCCAATAGGGATGTCAATATCAATTACTTTCAACGGTAAATTCAATTTCTCCAATCGTCGTTTTAATCCTTCTCGTTTGAGTTGAACATTATTGCGAAAATGCCCATCATCTTGCCAGTTTTTCAATCGTGCGTCAGGTGTCAAGAAAATCAGCGCCTTATCTTCTGATGTCCAATCTTGACAAAATAGCTGGATTATCGCTTCCTGAATAAACCGCACATTTTCAATGGTTCCTAAACCTTCATACTGGTAATTACACGGTAGATAATCATTTGTCCCTAAAAACGCCAAAAAAACTTTCCCCATAGATACACCTCACGTACTAGTCCATTAATTACTTCCTTATCCTTTTGACTATTTAAATGCCATTTAAGAAAGGTAAAATTGGAAAGTTGAGAGCGGATTACAATTCGCTGCAAACCGCAAATTGTAAGAGTAAATTCAGCTGTACAAAGGTGTATTGTTAACTTGGAGTAAGTATTTGCAGTTGTTGATTGAGGAGTCGGGCGAGTTTGGGGCTTCTTATTTGAATTTTAAGCGATTCGGTATCCCAGGCGGTAGTGGATTTGCCTAGCCAAATTCCAAACAGTTGAAAGGTATTTCGAGACCGTAAAATTATCGCCCCGAAATAGACACTCAAGAGGTATAGGAAATCACAGAGTTGTTCCCAGGTGGCTGAGGACTCTTGGGGCATCTCAGTAAGAGGAGGAAGACGAAGGTAATAGCTCACAATCCCAGGTTCCCGCGCAATTCGGTGGAATTGTTCATCAGATGTGGCCATAACTAGGTCTGCGTTTTTCTCTCGGCTCTGATTCCGTAAATCTTCGATGATTTGAACATCATTATCCCGACCGTTCCGTCTAACTCCATCATTTATGAGATAATTGGATTGGCGCTTCACTTTATTAAATTCCACTAGTCCGACCATTTTCAGACGCGTATAAAGCGAATCTTGGTTCCAAAACTCGTCTAGTATTTCCTTATTCCGATTTACCTTTCCCTTTAGAAAATTCAGCTCCTTTGAGGATATTTTTTGAGTAGAACGTAATTCCATATGGATGAGGCGGGAGAGTATGAATCCAAACCTTGAGATATTGCGTTTATACTCGTGTTTCAAGCAAGAAAACAAGCGGTTTATAAAACAATTTGTATCGAATCCAATAAAGGTGACGCGATCTCCCCTCAACGGATTTGAACGTTCTATCTCATCTAACTTTGACTTAAACTGATCCCAATTCTTTAGTTCCCATAGTCCCGAGCCCACCAAGCATTTTCGGAGAATTTTAAACGGGGGGATAATGGTCGAATTGGGCTCTCGCTTTGGCACAGAATTTTCCTCGCCAGCTTCCACGGAGTTTAGCAGATCAAGGTATTTTTCTTGATATACGTGGGGTTCTATTAACCGTTTAATCTGCACAGTGTCCGCTAGGGAAATATGAAATAATTCATCCTCTAAAAAATAGGAATATACCGCTATTTCATCGTTCCCCGAATGATATAGAATGTTCAGATAAACCATTAATTCCTCTAATGATAACACAAATTCTTCCATCTAAAAAAGCTCCAACACATTGATTAATCGCTGATTCTTCAGCGGAATCTTGATGAACGGTTGATTTTGATACTCTTGCCCCCATAAATGCAGATAGAAAAGCTTTTTGACAAAATGTTGATTTTTGAAGGCTACAGCCATTGCAATACTGGACATGAATTTCCTGCCAGGGGTCATATCAATTGCGACTTCTTCTCCTTCTTGTGCTTTTACGGTCTCCTCAAAGATGCGCCGGAAGCTATTTATATCGTCTTCATTCGCATTACAAACCTCTATTGTTGGCGCCTCAACATCATACGCTTGAAGGATGCGTAAATGCCACTGCCACACCTCCGCCACATTCTTCCGGATGACTGGGTTTTGATATCCGTTATTCAGCAACAGGACTTTCTTTGGGATAAATTCCTGGTAAAAACAAGCTGCCCATAGCGGGTTGATTACCGCAAATGGTTGCCACCCTACCGTTGTTATCCAAACTTGCATCCAAAATTCCCATCCTATCGAATTTATTTCGATACTTTTAATAAATCTTCTATCGAATACCTTTTTAAATCCAAAAAGAAACAATCCTTTTAAAGATTCTTTAACGGTGGTTATATATATGAATCAAACCGCCCGAAAACTATTGGCGCTCCTCATGAAGGGACCACAGCTACAAAAAGATCTTCCCCGCCTTCTAAAAGTCAAACGTCCAACCATCAAATACCACGTAGATCGCCTAGAAGAGGAAGGATTGATTATTAAAAAAATCATTGCACATGCAGGAGCTATTAAAATTGTACAACTGGAATTGGATAAACTTGCCCTCCCTCTCATACGTAAGATCCTTCAACTGCCAAGCAATAAGCGAACCCTCATTTCTGGATTCACCTACGACCCACGCATTCAGGATAAAGAAACTTTGAAACTGCCCGATATTTCTCGCAGATTGCTAGAGAAAGAGGGTAATAAACTCGATAAACTGGTCTGCTTTACCACACCCTTGGCAATGCAGGAGCGGGAAAGAGCTGGGCTCCCCCTTATTGACCGTTACATATCTTACCCTTTTGAAACTTATCAGGACCCCTCATTCGCAGACATTGCCAAACGCGAACTCGCCGAAGAACTCACCCACGCCGAAATCATCATCGATATCACCCCGCTCACCAAAATCTATACTATTACTATGCTCCAAATCGCCCACCTTTACCACCTCCCAGTCATCTACATCGCCCGCAACCAATCCACCTGTAAACTGATCCATTTCTAACCGTCACTTCAAAGATTATAATGCAATTTCACTCAGCAAACTTCTGATGGAAATATTTTTCATAAACATTCACTAAATCTTCTTCAATAATTTGAACCATCTCTTGTAAATTATCATACTCCAATTTATCTTTATAATCACCCCAAAATTCATCAAGATCTGGTCTTGCTTTTTCATACGCTAGAAGGACACGAAAGATGCCATTTAGTTCTTGAAAAAAATCCAAAAGCTTGGGTTTCAACTTCTTTTTCCACGTCTCATCCACAAATCCTAATAATTCAAGAATGGGAAGAATTAAAATCTGGCAAAACTTTGGTTTTTCTCTCAAAAATTCAATAGACTGCGTTTGGAGAATATGTTGTATGGCATCATTGGATATTTTCCGTTCCTCAATGTATTTACCGCCTCCACATTCCTTAATCAATTTAAAGACATAATAATGATGGATTGCAGAAGCAATCCCTCGTCGGAGTAACTCTTTCTCTGAAAACCGTTCAGGAAATAGAAAATATGAAGGAGATAAATCCACCCCTAATTTAAAATGTCCAATTTCCTCAAGGAGAGTCCCCGCATCTATTGGCTCATCCTTACATTCTTGAAGGCAAATTATTCGTAAAAAGGAAAAAATAGCACACTCGTTCCGCCTCCAATATTCAAAAATTCGTTCTTTCAATTCTTCAAATTTCTCTTCGCTTAAAATTAAATGTGATTTAACTG
>SUPS01000057.1 GCA_005191415.1 Candidatus Helarchaeota ASGARD archaeon Hel_GB_A | reverse complement strand
CTAGATACCAAAAAATTTCGTTTAAAGAAAATAAAATTGCTTCTACTAAATTTATCTAACAAGTTGAAGAACATTAACACATCTTTTTTAACTTATATGGAATTTGGAATGATTGTTAAAGAAATAATTCCTTTGATTGAAACCCTTCTCTCCTTCTTGCCTTCTAATCTCTCTCAATTATACCTTGAAAGTCATCGGCTCCTGAAACTCTATTGGGGGATTCGGTTTGTGCTTGCTAGATTTGCCTTAGAAAAATGTCCTGAATTTTATAAAAACCAAATTCAATTCTTCAATTTGCCAGATACTCTCTTTACTTTTATAGAAAAATTAAAAAAACAACCTTTACCCATCCGAATTTTGACGGAATTAGATTCTAAATTACAGCATGATGAACGATTCCCTCTCCTAATAGATAAGACCAAAAATCATATTGTTTTATCTCCTTTAGGCGAAAAACTTTTAACGGCTCATACAATTGCTAATTACTATTACTATTATCTTTATGACTTTGAAGAAGATGTCTTAGACGAGCTTGATAAAGAATAGATTTGACTTAATTTTTCTACTACTTGATTCATATATTTCCCTAAAAGAATTCGTGCAGTGCGTTGTACTTTAGGAGAATTCGCTAATATCGCCAGATATTCTAAAAAGCAAAGATTATAGAGAAGTGAGATATTTGATTCATTGCGTTGAAATAAGTCTCGAATCTTCTCATCAATGGTCCTCTCTATTTCAAAATCATTTTCATCCGTAATTTTAAGTTGTACCTTTGTGCGCCGCTTGATTTCAGCAAGAGTTTGCTTGAATGCCTTTTCTCGTATTTTCCCTAAAAATTCCCCCATTAATGATGTAAGAATAAGTGGTGGTATCATATCTTCAGGCTCCAAAATACCGATTTTCGCCGAAAAAGCTTGAAAAATTTCATCCGCCTCATTAAGTTGGCTATAATTGCATATCTTCTTTAAATACTGCTCATAATTTCCTGCTATAAAATCAGGAAGATTTTCTGTCAATATTTTAATAAACCGATTAATCACTCTACTTGAGCCTTTTATATGGACCTCTTGAGATTTTGTGCGGTCCGTTATTACATCCCCCTCCCTGGCAAATTGCTGCCGAACCAAGAAGGTGATTACTTCATTTAGTTGAAGTTCCATCTTTAAGTTCCATTCTTAATACATGCCAAATATTAAGAATATTAAAGAGAAATTAATGAAGAGGGGAAAGAAGGTTAATGCCATATTATTGATGGTAGTAACAAAACTGCCTAAGCTCGATCCTGCAGTATCTTTACAAGGATCTCCGACTGTATCCCCTATAACGGCTGCTTTATAAGCTTCAATGGTTTCTGGTCTGGTTTTATCGCGTAAAGTTTTCCGATATTTCTTTGCATTATCCCAGCTAGCCCCCGAAATATTCATGAAAATACCCATGGCACCTCCTGCAAAAGTCGCGATGATGAGATATGCGCCCAGCGTGAAGGGTCCTAAGACAAGCCCTACAATTATTGGCATTATAATTATTAATAATGACGGGAAAATCATATTTTTTAGAGCAGAAATGGTGCTAATATCTACACATCGTGCATAATCTGGTTTAGCTTTTCCTTCTAAAATAGGGCGCGTTTTAAACTGATTTCTAACTTCTTCAATCATAATAAAAGCTGTTTTACCAACAGCTTTCATCAATAAAGAAACAAACATAAATACTGTAATTATACCAAGTATTCCTCCAACAGCAATTCGAGGATCCCCAATATTAATCACCGGAAGTAATCCTTCTTCTCGCAATAGTTCTAAATAGGCATAAATAGTAACAAATCCGATTGTAGTTCCGGATATAATAGAAAATCCTTTGGTTAATGATTTGGTACTGTTTCCTGTAGCGTCTAATTTATCAATAGTATTTCTAATTTCAGGTTCCATTTTTGCCATTTCTGCGATTCCTCCCGCATTATCCGAGATGGGACCGAAGCCATCCATTGATAGAATTATACCTGTCCCACTCGTCATACCGATTGCCATAACTACAATTCCATATATCCCTGCAGTTAATGATGTTATTGGAAATCCCATTTGTATCCCATAGAGAACCCCACAACCATAAGCCCCCAAGATTAAAATTGCTATGCTAGATAAGGGAATAAAAACCGACCGAAAGCCATTAGCCATACCTGTTATAATATTGGTTGCAGGTCCCGTTTCTGATGCTTGCGCTATTTCACCCACCGGTTTAGAATTGAATCCTGTATAATTTTCTACGATTTTTCCCATTAGTAAATTAGCTATAACGCCCAAAATTGCAGCAAACATCAAGGGGATTGAATTGAAAATGATTGCAATTAAGAAAATATATGCAATCGCTATAATTCCACTGCTTAAATATAAGCCTCGATTTAAAACTTTCCAGGTGTCTTCTCCTTTTTTGGTCTTAATTACAAAAAAATATCCGATTATCGTGGCAATAGCAGCAATACATCGTATTACAAAGGGAAAAAAGACAATCATTGTTAAAGAATCGGTTGCTGTAGGATCTAGTACATCTCCTCCAAGAAGCGTAAAAACGGCTAAGCCAAGAATCATGGATGATAGAATTTCAGATGTAAGCGTTTCATATAAATCTGCGCTACGTCCTGCACAATCCCCCACATTATCCCCTACTGCATCTGCGATTACTGCTGGATTTCTAGGATCATCCTCTGGAATTCCCGCCTCAATCTTGCCTACAATATCTGCTCCGATATCTGCCCCTTTTGTATAAATTCCTCCACCAAGCTGCGCAATGACGGATGTGAATGAACTACCAAATGCACAACCTACGATATTTATCATGACAATGTTTAGTGACATTCCCACAATATAATAGAAGAGACTAAAGACTAAAACAATTTGAATGATATTTACCCCGAAAACTAACATTCCCATAATAGTTCCTCCCTTAAAGGCAGTTCGCATAGAAGGTAGAAGCCCTTGTTTTGCAGCCAAAGTAACTCGGACATTAATACGAGTGGCAAGGTCCATACCTATAAAACTTGCAGCCAAAGATGTAACTGTGCCTATAACATAAGAGAAGGCTACCCAGCCATTAAGTGCAAACGCAATAATCACAGCTAGTACAGCTGCAATAAATAAAATTGTCTTAAACTCCCGTCTTAAATAAGCTTTAGCCCCCTCACGAATATAATTATAAATTTCATTTTCTTTTCCCTCACCAGTTGAAAGTTTTTTAATCTGAGCCCATAAATATAATGCAAATCCAATCGAGATAAATGAACCTACTGTACCTATTAGTAAAAATAGTTCGATAAAACTCATTATTATTCAACTACTACGCAAATATTTTTCAAGATAGTTTATATTCGAGTATTGAACGCCATTAAAAAATTTTTTGATAAATATGGAAACTGAAGATTAATATATGAAGTCAGCCAATTTTTCTCATTCTCAATAAAAGTTTCTGGGAATAATTTTAAGAGGTCCAATTAATGAAAAAGACAGATCTAATTAAGTTGTCAATAGGACAAATCGGAAATGCTTTAGCTTTTATGGTCTTTTTTTTATTCATGCCGACCTATTTTAAAAATGATGTTTTTATAGGTCCTCTCGAAAATACCCTTTCTTTCCTAATAATTACTATTTCCTTTACCGCAGGAGCTATCACATATCTATTTGCGGGTTATTTATCTGATAAAACCAGAACTCGCTGGGGAAAAAGGCGCCCATTCTTCTTATTAGTAGTTCCTTCTGGAATCGCTTATATTTTCTTAGGTTTCATTTTCCCCATTTCACAAATTTCAATGTTCATTTTTCTTTCTCTTCTTGCAACGATTTATGCAGTTCTTTATCGTCTAGAATACTGCGCATATTGGTCCTTATACATGGACTTGACAGCTCCTGAAGAACGCGTCACGACTTCGATTACCTTCAACTTATTTGGAACCCTCGGGACCGTTGCTGCATTAATTTTAACTCCTATTTTAGAGGAACTCCTCCCTTTCTCGATTATTACATTATTAGTAGGTTGTATTTTTATTGGAAGCGTGCTATTCGCGTTCTTTTTTGGTCCGAAAGAGAACCTTCCCGAATTTCGCGAGGAATTAAAAGCTCAAAATTTAATTGAAACTTTAAAAGAAACCATCTCTGACCGAAACTTTTTCTATTATTTACTTGCCTCATTCTTCTTTGTACTTGGTTATTCGACTTCTGTTTTAGTTTTAATACCTTTCTTAGATGCGCAATCAATTGATTTATTATTAATGCTGCCTTTTATTATTCCTATAGCAGTACTTTATTTCTATTTTTTTAATAAACTAGCAAAATCCCGAGGAAAATTACATGCATTTAGATTTTCTCTTCTAATTGGTATTTTTACAATCCCTATTACCATTTTTCTCGGGCTTATAGGGACAGGTGTCCTTTTATTTATTCAAATTTTTCTTATTATAGCTATTTTCCTATTTGTTGTCATCGCCATTTTAACATTTCAATATGCGCTTCTTATGGATCTTTCACCTCCTGGACGTGAAGCTACCTATTCTGGCGTATATTTATTTGTTATAGTCATCCCTATCCCAATAGGTAGTGCTTTAGTAGGACCAATCCTCGATTTTCTTACCTTTGAATTCCTTATTTGGCCACCTGGAACGTTAAGCTTTGCATGTATCTTCCTGATTACCGTCTTCTTCATAATAATCAGTTATTTCTTCCTACGAAAAATTCAAATGAAGGATCAATCTCCCAAAAAGTAGATTTAAAAAGTGGAATAACGATATTTTACAATAATCACAACTTTAAAAATGATAATTAAATATGTCCGAAGAGTGAATTGACATGAAAACTGGAGCAGAAGTAATAGGTGAGATGATTTTAGCGGGACTTCGATCAAAACCTAAAGAGGAACGGGAAAAATTGATGGAAGACCTTTACGGAATTAAAGCTCAAATCACGCTTCCCAATCTTAACGAAGCCCTCATTTTACATTTCGAGGAAATTGATGGTAAAAAGTGGGTACGTTATGAAAGTTTGCCAACTCCTGTGGTGAAATGCAAAAAATGTCAATGGGAGGGTACTTGGAGTGATCTTCCAACCCATGAAGAGGATATTGAACTCCCAGAACGCCCAGAAGGTCAGGAACTTATTCTGAAACCTACCAAAACTATAATCGAAGAGAAATGCCCAAAATGCGGTTCTACCAAACTAAAAATGAAAAATTTCAAACATAAAGACGCAAAGATTATAATTTATGGCTCTCATTGGGACATTGGTACATTGGGTGATATAATCATTGGTCCTTTTGGACACCGATTTAAAGCGCTCTGGAAAGCTCTATGGAAAATTCTCACGCGAAAAGTTCGAATGTCTCCCTTCTATCGCATTCGATTAGCTTTAAAAGTCGGTAGTCTTCTTATGTAATAGTTTTTCTACATTACTTCTTTTTCTCTATAATATCCTTTTCTTGATCGTTCGCGAATCGCGAAACTATAAATAAAACCGCCAACAATCTATTAATATCCTTTTAAAAGAGATGACAATTTAGAAGTCAGACGTGAGATTCCATGGCAATAAGTTCTAATTTACTGGAATCAGCTGGAAATCTTCTAATAGAATACTTACAAACAGATGATAATCGGTTTTTAATTGAAAATCTTACCAAATTGATAAAAGAGAATAAAGAAAATGAACTTTTAAACAATTTAAAATCAATTTTACTTGAATTAAATAATTGGAATATCAAAACGGTCCAGGAAAACTTAGAACAAATGAGTTCTAAAATTGAAGATGACAAATTTAAAAATATTCTAACTATTTTCAAAGGACAATTATGCTTACTATTAATTGACCGAATTATCGAAAAGTCTGAAGATATTTCCTTAAAAATTCAGGCATATTTAAATAAAGTTCCGCTATTAGATGAAATTTTTCAAATATCTAAAAAATTGAATGACAAAATTATAATTAATAAGTATTTAGAGCGCCATATTGATAATTTTATCATTTTAGGTTTATTAACTCTTCATAGCGAGAAATATGAAAGTTCAATAAAATTTTTTGCCAAGGCATTAGAATTTTTACGCGGGAATGAAAAATTTTATCCAAAACAACATTCATTTCTTTTAAGAATTCTTT
The DNA here is from genome assembly GCA_005191415.1 of Candidatus Helarchaeota ASGARD archaeon Hel_GB_A. Taxonomy (GTDB): domain Archaea; phylum Asgardarchaeota; class Lokiarchaeia; order Helarchaeales; family HEL-GB-A; genus HEL-GB-A. The sequence goes on along the minus strand of SUPS01000057.1, from coordinate 11,772 downwards.
CACTTCTTTTTTTGAAAATACGAACTCTACCCAATCTTTTTGAAACTAGTAAAACAATCCTCAATATAGATCGTTCTCAACAAGATCACTTCCAGATTGCATTTAAATTTATAAAACAAGCTATCTCCACCGATGAAAAGGCAAATTACTCTCCTGGCTTGGCCCTTGATTATTATTATCTCGCCCTAATTTTCTACCATCGAAATATGATTGAACAAGGAATTACCGAAGTAAAGAAAGCTCAAGCATTACATGAACAATTAGGCGCTCGCGAAAACATTCTCAATGATCTTATCTTATTAGGTATGCTAACTAGTAAGACCGATAAAAATGAAGAAGCCTTAAAACTTTATAATCAAGCACTGAATATTGCAAATGATTTAGGTCTTAAAAACAAGATTGCTGATTTAAATTTACTAATTAGCTCATTTCTATATACTCAACGGAATTATGAAGAAAGCTTAAAACACCTTAAAACTGCCTTAGTCATTTATAAACAAGACCAGATTGGTAGTCCATTTGATCTCATTGAATCATATACTCAAATCGGAATAACACTTCGCGAAATGGCAAAAATTGATGAAGCCAATAAATTCCTCCTAAAAATCCTAGAAGTAGAAAAGAAATCGAAATCGTCTCTTGTCTTAATGCATATCTATTCTCAATTAGCAATAACTCATATTCATTTAGACAATGAAGAAGAATTCAACAAAAATTATCAAGAAGTATTAGCACTCTTTGAAAAAAATAAAGATGAATTACAATATGCGAATATTGAATATCAAATTGGTGTAGGTTTCTGCAATAAACGTAAACTTCAAGAAGGATTAAAACATCTTGGTAAAGCTTTCGTGATCTACTATACTTATCAGCTTAATGAGATGATTGAGCACGTTCTCCAAACCTTTTCTCTTATCTACCAAGACCAAAAGAATTCTGAATTGGCAGATGCAATCGCCGATAAATCTGTTGATATTACAGAACGATCGAAAATTCTGTTCGAGAAAGGGCAAATTCCCGATTTAAAATTACCTGAAATTCAAGTCCTCCCTAAAATTCCTAAACAAGAAAAAATTGAAGCTTCTAAAGAGAGTCCCCCATCCCCTAAACTCTTGAAAGTTAGACCTCCTCCTCACCCCGATATTCCTCCTATGAAAACTCCTCCTAAATCTACTACAGAAGTGTCTCCTGAAAAACCAAAACATCCTGCCCCTCCCTCTTCAAAACCTCCCTTACCGATAGCAATCCCTATCACTGATAATGACATAGAAAGTAAACCGGAAAAAATTACCGCTCCTCCTTCACCAAAAATAGAATTGAAGCAAGATATTCAACCAACCATGGAAATTGTTGAAAAAAAGCCTTCTATACCAACCCCTCCCCCTAAACCTCCAATACAACCTTCAACACATCCAAAGCGCAAATGTCCTAAATGTGGATTTGTAATAACTAATCCTGAATTCGCTTTTTGTCCAAAATGTGCTACAAAACTAGATACAGTTCGTGTCTGTCGGAAATGTGGTTTCACAATAGAAGATCCTAGCTTTAAATTTTGCCCGAAATGTGCCACTCCTCTCTAACTATTCCTCTAATAAATTATACTTTTTTAATTTTTCTAGAAACTCTTTAACATCATTATATACGGCTTCTCTCTCGACATCATATTCTTCATATAACACATCAATTATTTCATCAAATGTCTTGTTTTCTTGAAGTAATTGCATTATCCTCGTCCCTGTTCCATTTGTTTCATAAAACTTATTCGTTTCATAATCTATTATAAGGGCACCTATTTCGCGTGAAATATAAGCTTCTTTCTCCTCTATTTCGATATCTTCTTTCAATTTAATTTGCATTATTGAAAACCTCCTAAAGACCTACATCAAAACCATCTGCAGAGAGCTTATCTCCTAAACTACCCTTTTCTTTAATTTCTGGTTTGACGTACTCTTTCTTTTCTTTTGGTTTTTCATCACTCATAGGCTCACCTTTGATTTATTGGTCTTTATAACATTCATTCCAAATCTTTAATAGTTTCTTTTGATAATCAAAAAATGAATTATTTAAATATAATTTATATATTGTAATCATAATTGATTATCATTTATCGTTTATCCATAAAGTTTGATTGCTAAGATTAATTTCGTAGATTTGGTGCCCTTTATGGCGAATGAAGAAAAATTAAACGAAATCGAAGAAAAAATTCTAGATGTTTTAAATAACAGCCTCTTCGGCATGTCCATCACCGAAATTGCAAAAAAGATAGACCGAAATCGAATGACTGTTGCAAAATATCTTGACATCATGCACGCTAAAAATTTAATTGACTTTAAAAAGGTTGGAACTTCAAAATTATGGATTCCTCGAGAACGCACTTTAAATATGAACCTAAAAATGGCCCTCATTATTCAATATTTTCAAATGTACAACTCCGCTATCAATGAATACCTGGGTAATAAAAAATACGAGGTGAACCGTCAAATTGGCATAAAAATCGGGGAAAATATCTTTGAACAATATTTCCCCAAAGCAGGGCTGAAGGCTAAGAAATTTTCAGATTTAGTTCAATTTTGCGCCCAAGCTATGGAACGTGTTTATCCTATTCCATCTCAAATCGAGCCCAAAATTATTGATGAGAATACCGCTGAAGTAATTATTGAACCCTGTCTATGTCAAGGCAAAGCCGAAAATAATTCCATCTGTGAAATGCAAACTGGTATCATTATTGGTCTCTCAAAACATATTTTCGATAATATCTCCATTGAAGAAAAAGGGTGTATGTGTGATGGGAAAAGTTACTGTAGCTATTTAATTAAATATTCTCCTTAATTTCATTTAACTAAATATTCTCCTTATTTTCTTTACTCATGCCCCTTGTAATTCAGTTTTCTAATTCTATATCTTTTGTTGTTGAGTTAAAGAAAAAAAACTAAGTTAAAGAAAGGAGGATCATTTCGTTAGGAATTTCGCAACCATCCCTACTAGATCATTGAGAAAGTCGCAATAATACTTGCGAGAATCAAAAAATTTTTATGTAATAAATGCGCAAATATTCTACGTGACTCGGTAGAGTCTCATATTCGTATTGCGAAACTCGCAATCCAAATTATTCAAACTTAATGGAGTTTAATTGCGTTGGGACAAGATCATGTAGAAATATACCCCGTCTATGAGATGCTGGAGGAGGAACAAGTCAGACAAGTCTCTGAACCATATTATGATTGCTGTGATTCACCTGATATAATCGAACATCGAGGTATTTACGTCTGTCGGAATTGTGCTGTGGTATTCGGCCCTGTCATTGTAGATGCTCCAAAGCGCGCTTTCACGCGAGAAGAAATTGAAAAACGCCGTATTAGAGAGCCCGTATATACAAATATTGGACCGCGAACTATCATTAATGTGAAAAAAGAGAATGTTAAAAATAAGGTATTATTTTATAGATTAGCAAAAATTAATAAATCTGTTTCAACGACATTTGAAAGGAACCTCACGGTCGCTCAGCCTAAATTACTGAGACTTGTAAGCCAATTAGGAATTCCTCAAAGTATTATGGAAATTGCATTGAAAATCTACAGCCAAGTAGTTCAAAAACATCTCACAACGGGAAGAAGTATTGAAAATCTAGTGGCAGCTTCTGTCTTCATTGCATGTAGGATGCGATCGTTGCCTCGTACGATTGAAGAAATCGCAGAAGCTGCAAATATTCCTGTGAAGGTATTAGCCAAAAATTATCGTCTTATACTTCGCGAAATGCAATTGCATCTCAAACCACTGACGGCAAAGTACTTTGTCGATCGGTTCGCGACTGAATTAGGGTTGTCCATTCAGGTGAAGAATCGAGCTTATGAATTGCTTGAATTAGTTGAAAACTCCCCCGAATTACTTGGTAAAGACCCAAAAGGGTTAAGTGCCGCAGCCATTTATGTCGCAATCAGGGATCTAGGGCGGAAAGAACATCGTTCCCAGACACAAATCTCCCAAGTTGCCCATATTTCAGAAGTAACCCTCCGTAATCGCGTGAAAAATATTAAAAATGTATTAAATGCTACCTCATAACCTTAATTTCCTATTTTTATAGAACACATGGATTAAAAACAGGTTATGTTGAAGGTTTGGAAAGATTTCTCTCAGTATTAACATCGGGGATTTCTTCTGAACTTTTTTGATAAGAGCCTTTCCTGCTGAGATTTAACGAAAGAATATTGTTGAATTCTCGAGTATAGGCGCCATGAATTTCAATAACATCCCCGACATCAATATCATCACCAGTATCCCAAAGGTCAAAATTTATACAACCTGTTTCATCACCGATTACAAAGGTGTTGATAATGTGCCGCTTTTGATCGAATTTGGTTGTTACTTCTCGCGGCATCTTTCGGTCTATAATGCGAACCAGGAGATTAATACCTGCCCGACGACTGAGACATTCACTAACTTTCATAAATTCAGAAGGTTTTGTTGAAACTGGTGGCTCTACTTCTTCAAGATAAACTTCTATGTCATATTCATTTGCATCTAAACGAATCCAACGTCCATACCGCCCGATATTTAGTTGCATTTTCCCGCCAAACTCACTGATATACCCATTTGTAATTTGAATAACATCATCTTCTTGAATTTGATGAATTGTTTCATCCCATAAACTCATAGAAATTGTCCCAGTATCATCGCCGACCAACAGTTCAGCGACTTCATGGTATTTTCCATCTCTCTTCACAAAAACCCGACGAGGTTTTTCTTTCCTCACAACTCGTACAATAACATCCACTTTACGCATTCCGGGTCGTAATTCATTCACTTTCATTATTTCAATTCACCAAAAACTAATCAGGAAATGATAGAGGATAGGTTCCATACTTCCGGCAGGTTTCAATCATCACACGGAAATGCTCAGGCGAAATTCCATAATGGATGGAGTTCCCACTACTCATTATGTAACCACCACCTGGGCCTGCATCACGAATAGCTTGGATGACTTCCCGTTGGATTCGTTCTGGTGGGCCATATGTTAAGGTATTGCAATCAATATTGCCTAAAATTGCAATTTTATCGCCCCAAGTATCTTTTGCTTCGGCTAATGTCCATCCAGCCGTAGGTTCCCAGGGATGTAATCCATCAATACCTGCTTTTACCCACCCTGGGATAAGCAAACGCGTATCGCCGTCCGAATGTAAAAGTGCTTTTGCCCCTCGTTTATGAATTGCATTGATAATTGATTTATAACGAGGGAAAATGTATTGTTCAAAATGTTTTACGCTCATCATTGGACCACTTTTGTAGGCTGAATCATCGCCGAAAATCACGACTTCTATATTTCGCTCCTCAATCAAAAACTTTGCGAGTTCCGTTAGAAACTTCTTTTGTAGATCCATAATTCGTCGAATAAAACTTGGATCATCATATAGTAAATAAAAGAATTTCTCGATTCCAACTGCCTCATAAAGGGTTTCCATCATTCCACCTAGACAGGGGATTAAAAACATTCCTTTTTTCTCTGTAATTTTCGCTGCTGTATCAAATATTTTAATTCGTAAAGGATCTAATGGATTTGGGAACCCCCACTCATCCAATACCTCATGACTATTTAAGGTTCCTCCCTCATACCAAAGTAAATTTCCTTCACTAATTTTATTAATCCGACCATATTCATCCTTATAACTATCAAGTGATAAGAGTTCAATTTTCGATGTAACAGCAGAAAGCATCACCGATACCGCATCGATATCAAAATTGATAGCATTTTTTATCATAAAAGCATTCACGAGTGTAGCAATATCCATCCCCAACTTCCGAAGTAGTAATTCCCGCCTCCTTTTTCCTAGAAGATGCCAAATTCCCTTTAGAAACATTTTTTGAATTGGCATCCTCGCATGGCTCTGGAAAAGGCTCAAAATTTTTGAACCGTAGGCAGTTGTTCTATAGGACGCATCCACAATCAATTCAAACATAGGAATTCGGTCGGGTTCCTCGCGGTCAAGTGCCGTCAAAATCCGTTCTCGTTTTGTGACCATTTTCTCCACTTGAGAATATAATAATCTACTTTTTATCAATTTTCTATTTTAGTAACCTCCTATATTGTTGCATCCCTTATTTAAATCCCACCTTCATCTGTCTTATGTCCAAGATTTAGATACTAAATGAAAAATAACCTCTTATGAACTCATAGATACGAAAAAAAAGGAATGATAGGATTTAATAAAAAATCTTTTTTAATTTTTGAAGATAGCATGTTATTAGAATACTGACTGCAATCGCAAAGAGGACGAGGCTAAAATCGAAAATGGGAATTTGATGCGTTGGCTCTAAGCTATCCAACCGAAGGGTAAAAGTTCCATCCCCACTTCTTCTGACAACAAGAATTGCATATTTATCTGTTGCTGGCGGATTATAGTTTGTTATCATTTCATTAACTTGAACGCCTGTTTGTACGCTGTAAGCAATTGCCCCATCGAAATTCGTTGCTTCGCCTTCTGCTAATCGATATAAATAGAGGTCATAATCTGCTCCAACAGGGAGTTCAAGGTAAAAATCGTAGCGAGAAGTAGAATTTAACCAAACTCTAAAAACTTCTATCGACTCATTGTCTCCTAACCACCCCGTAACAAAATTACCTGGTGAGATATATTCCGAAGAATCTTCCCATTCAATAAATGCACTGCCACTATGCCCTTCTGACGAATTTACTGTAACATAATATTGAATGGTATCGGATGAGCGAAAGACAACCCATTCAAGAGAACTTCCTGCTCGAACTGATGAAACCTGAAAATTTGAATAGAGCGAATCATTATATAGGTAAAGATCAAAATTGCTCGGTGATTTTGGTTGTAACCAAACTACCTGATAATGAGCTGGCAGACAGGTTCCAGTGGAATAATTATATTGCCCTCCAGTATAAGTTTCATTAATTGAAGTATCATCTGACAAGAAAACGCTATTACAGGATTCTAAAGGTGTTGATGAAGAATTTAAGGGAGATATACTCTTCCATTGTAGAACTGGTAGCATAATTAATCCCAAGACCAAAACAAGAATAATCCCTGAAGTTACTACGGCAAAAGTTTTATCACGATGCTTCACAACAACATTAATTCTTGCTTTCAAATTCATTGAGCTCTCCTTTTACGTATTCTTAATGCGTCTCATAGCGGTTTATATTTAATTTAATTAATCATCAATTAAATATCGATCTATTTTTTAGGATATGAAAAAAATAAAAAGTTGATTTAGATGGTAAAAGAATTGGGCGTTGCATATCACGGAAATGTCTATTTAGACCATGCACGTGCTGATTTTAGGGAAATGCAGGAGCATGGGTGCAACTCTGTAATTTTAGCGATGTCAGAATATGATTATGATCAATGGCGAGGTCAATACTTCAAAATGGCAAAAATAGCAAAAGATGAATTTAATTTTACTGTTTATATTAATTTTTGGGCATGGGGTAGAGTATTCGGTGGTGAACCTCCTTCTATTTTTCTAAATAATAATGTTGCATTTAGGCAAATTTTCTCAAAGACCCAACAAGCCTTTCCTGCTGCTTGTTTTAATACAAAAGCTTTTCGATCATACATTAAAAGAGCAATCCGAAAGGTGGCGCGTGTCAGAGAAATCGATGGATTTTTCTGGGATGAGCCGCACTATGCCTATTCGGAATTAAATCTCTTGCCAGAAGATCTTTCTCCTTATTACGTCTGTAATTGCGATGTATGTCAGAACTTATTTTTTCAAAGGTATCAGTATAAAATGCCAGATAAAGAGAATGATGATGTCTTTAAGTTTAAGGAAGAGCAATTGTTGGATTTTCTTCAAGATATTTGTCGGACTGTAAAAAAAATCGACCTGACTAAGAAGAATATCATTTGTGTGATGCCTTCACATGCAACAACTGGGTTATCGGATTGGAATAGAGTTTGTTTTGATGAAATGGATGTATTAGCGACTGATCCTTACTGGATTGTCTATCAAAAAGACTTGCATTGGGTTCGGGAAGAAGCGAAAAAATTAGTCAGAGTTGCAAGAACTAATCGGAAAGAAGCCCAACTTTGGGTATTGGCATTTAGCATTCCTGCAAATAGAGAATCTGAAATTGAAACCGTGGTTGAAATTTTTGATACATCTGGTGCAGATAGTATCTATGCATGGCTGTATAGGGGAGGTCTTCAAACTTTTCTGAAATCTCAGAATCCACCACTTGTATGGAAAACGCTAGGCGAAGCTTTTCAAAAAATTAAAAAAAGAAAGAAAAATTAATCAGGGAAAGCTGCGAGATACAATTCTTTCCACGTATTTTTTGGAACTTCAAATTTAGTCTGACATAAAGGACAAATTAATTCCAATTTTTTCAATCCACGTTTTATCTTTGCAAGAGTTTTATAAATATGTCCACATTCACAACGTATAACATAGGTAACATTGCGCATTTCTTGATGGACATCATAAGCCAATACCTTACTTTCTCCACCCGCCATTAAAAGAGCGCGAATTCTTTGTTGCGCTTTTCGTTTCTTCAATTTTGCCACTAACAGATCTGCATTTAATTTATAGAATGGTTCGCCTAATTCTTGTTGAGCTTTAATTTTTTCTTTAATTTCAGCAATTTGTTTATCAATTGCATCAATCTCTTTTTGAACATCATCAATTTGCTTTTCCAGCTCGGGTGTTATCTCAATTTCGCGTTCTTGTTCTTTGATAACGGTGTCTTGCTTTACTTGAGTAGGAATCAAATTGGTTAATCGTGGTGACAATTTGATTAAATTCGCAAAAATTGTTAATAATTCTTCCCGCCTATTCCTATCAATAGCAACCATGGGATACGTCTTATAGCCTAATTCTTTTTCTATTTCTTCAGGGGATAAAGCTCCTGGAAGATCTTGTTTGTTTGCAATAATAACAACGGAAGCTTTTGGAGTTTCTTTTTGGATCAATTCAATGAAAAATTTAGATTCTTTTAAATTCTCCTTTGTAGAGTCGACGACAAGAACGATACCATCGGCGCCTTTCACCCATCTTCCCCAAAGAAATCCGAATTGTTCTTGTCCTCCTGTATCGTGTAGATAGATATTTTGAGCACCACCTATAACAATCTCGTCTACATCACACGTAATCGTTGGTATATGTTTTTCAGGAACCTTTTCATTTTGGACTAACGCCGTAATCGTCGATTTCCCAACTCCTGATGCTCCTATTATTGCTATTTTTGCTGGCAATTCCAGGAACACTTGATCCGCAATCTCATCAATTGCTATACATGTTTCTTCGGGTAAGGGTATTTCACTAACATAGGGTTGGGTCTGCAAGATAGCCGTAGATGTTGAATTACACACATTCGCATCTAATATCAGGGTGATAATTGCTAATTGCTGTAAAAAATCCAAACAACGTTTTTCTGATTCGCCTGTTAATTTTTTGAGATCTTCAATATCGATCTCAATTGCCTGCTGAATTGTATAATTTTTTTCCGCCAATTTCTTAATAAATGATTCAAAGAAAATCAATTCACGTACTAGTCGGGCTTTTTTTCGAAATTCAATAATCTTATGCAATGGAATTTTCGTTTTTTTTGCTACTTCTTGAATATCACAAGCCGCTAAATCTTTTATAGTGCTGATGCCCAGCTCATTTAATTTTTTTCCATAAACTTCGTCGATTCCTTGAATTGCTTTAACATCCAAATCTGGTAATTTTCCATTCACCAATTTAAGCACCCTCCAATATTTTTGAAACCGCCATGTTAAAACTCTGAATCTGTTCAGCGATAACTTCGTCAGGATCACCGATATCAGTGATTAAAATATAGAGTAACCCCTGGTTTTTATTCGTCGAGTAAGCGATTTTGTAAAAAACGGTATTTAGAATATCTGCGGCTACATCCTCCTTTGTTTCTTCAAGAAAATAAGTTAACGAGGTCAATAAAGGTGAAATGGCTTCCCAACTAAAAGTTTCTCCATATTCTCGCTTGTATATAATTTGATTCCCTTTAAAAATTACAATTTTTCTTAGCATATGCTAAATCTCCTATAGAAAAACCAATTGTTTAAAATTTGAATATGGCATCTGGCTTAAATTCTTTTTTGTCAAAATTCTTTTGTAAATTTTTGAAATCCCCGAACTTTTAATAGACAAAAAAAAGTAAAATTTTAGAAGCGTATCGTTTAGGGATTAAAGGTGGAACAAATACCTATTGGCTTTCTTGAAAAGGCACGTCAGGTGGCAGGTCGTCTTAAGAAGTGGAAACGCGACCGACCAATTTTAATTTTAGGACATCGAGATGGAGATGGGCTTTCAGCGGCATCCGTCTTGTATCAGGGTTTAAAAGCGCTAGATTTTAAGAAAATTTCTACAAAAATCTTATTATCCCCTGATGTTGAAATTGTTGAAGAATTTTTAAATACCAATTCCTATGATTATGTGATAACTGGTGATATTGGAGCGGGTTTTGAGGCATTATTTAAAGAAAAACTCGTTGATTTTATAATCGCAGATCATCATCCTAATGAAAATGGGGTATACGGCCGCCATCAACTAAATCCTTGTGAATTTCACATGAATGATGAAATTGATTGCAGTGGTTCAACTATTGCTACCCTAATTTTTTTACATGTATTCCCACAAGAATTCTGGACAACTGACATCGGTAAAATAATTCTCTGTTATGCGATAGCAGGTGCTGTAAGCGATTTCCAAATGAAGGACGGTCCTGTTTCGGTGAATCGATATATAACCGAACTTGCCGTTAATAGCGGCGCAATCTCAATGCAAAAAGATGTCTGCTTATTTGGTAGAGGTATGTATCCTGTTTTTGTAGCGCTTCATCGTTCAGGAATTCCTGGTTTTCAAGATATAGAAACGTGTAAAACTATCACGAGTAATCTCTTTGAACAGAAAGAAAATGAATTCTGGAGACGTATCGTTGATCTCACGCGCGAAGAAAAGGCCAAACTGGTTGAAGCTATTGCGATTCACCTCTTGTCAAATGCAAATTTGGACATCAACGCATCGGAAATAATTAAAGGCGTAATTAATTATGTTTATGATTTAGAGGGCTTAAAAGAGTGGGACTGTACTTTGCTTCCCGATGGGCGGAGGACAATTGATGCAAGAGAAATCCTTCATCGGGTTAATTATGTTAGTCGTCGTGGTAAGGCTGATTTGGCACTCCAACTATTAAATAATAAAAATATTGATGCTGAACTTTGGAACATCATCGAATCTCATCATAAAACAGGCGATCGGGAAGTTGCACAAGCATTGGAATTATATGAATTGGGTAAAATCCCTATTGAATCATGGGATGAGCGAATAATTATGGCTGACTTCACAGGAGCTATTTATTATGATGAAGTCGGCGTAGTTGCTGGCGTAATCATGAAAAAATTCAGAAATATTGAAATTATGCTCAGTTATTGTGAGATTGAAGAAGAAAAAGTTGTGAAATTGAGTACACGCGCCCGCGAAAATATCTGGAACCTTATCGAACCTTCTACGCAGCAACTCTCTGATGCTAAAACAGTATATCAGATAATCCGGAAAAAATATCCTACTAAGATAATGCAATTTGGGGGGCATCGCTGGGCCTGTTCAGGCTATCTGAAGCGAGAAATACTCCCTGATTTTTTCAAGGAAATGGTAAAATACTACAAATCATTAATCACTTCCAATCAGGTAAAAGAGGAATATTATAATCAAATAAAGAAAACCACAATTAAAACAGATAAAATTAAAGTCAAAGTTAAAACTGGTCAATATAAATTAGACCAATTCCTGTAG
>SUPS01000306.1 GCA_005191415.1 Candidatus Helarchaeota ASGARD archaeon Hel_GB_A | reverse complement strand
ATTTTAACCAGATATCTAAAGATTTATCACTCATAAATCTCCTAAAAAACAATAATAAAAAAGATAAATTCTTTCTCTTCTTCTAACTTAAAATGTTCTAGAGGGTTACTTAAGAGTCTTAATTCATCTTTATTGATCTCATCAAAAATCTTTTCATTCCAATTCAAAGAGACGCCTCTAGCTTTTTTACTTAGTGAAGGCGAAATTAGAAATAAAAAGTAGAACAATATGGTGATATAGGTCCAGATATTTTCTTCTAAAATGAGTATTTTGAGGAATTGGATAAATTTATTCTGTTTTTTTCTCTGATTTTTCCTCAGGAGATGTTTCATTTTCTGCGGATGGAGGTTCTTCTCTAGGGTGTTCATCGGGAGGAGGTGCACTTTCCTGAATTTCTACTTTCTCTTCTTTGACTTCTTCCTCAGGCTCCTTTTCAGGTGTAGGCTCTGCTTCTTTAGCTTCTTCTTGGGCTTCTTCTTTTGGTATTTCTTCCTTTTGTTCTCCTTGTGCCGCTTCTTCCGCTTCTTCTTTTGTCCCTATTTGTTCTAAAATCTTTGCCTTATCTGTTGGAATTTCGTATGATATGAGACCTCTTGATTGGAATCGTGCCACATCAACGGTAAAATCCTCAAGTTTTGCGATTTCTCCTCGCTCAAGAAGAACCTGGCGAGTCAATAGCCAAAAAATTAACGCAAGGGCTTTCCTACCTCGATTATTGGCAGGTACGCATAAATCGATATTACTCAAATTATTATCAGTGTCACAAAAACTCACTACTGGGATTTTAGCAATTTTCGCTTCTTTTAAAGCTTGTTTATCTGCTCTCGGGTCTGTAATTACTAAGAGATCGCATTCAATGAAGCTTCGTGCGTTTGGGTTCGTCAAAGTGCCAGGAACGAACCTGCCTGGAATAGCATGAGCTCCAATGATATGGGCAAATTGTTGGATTGGATTATGTCCGTAACGCCGTGCAGAGACTACCACAATTTTATCAGGATCAAACCTTGAGATGAACCTTGCGGCAATACGCATGCGAGCATCTGTCTTTCTAATATCAATTACATAGAGCCCAGCTCGAGTAATCCGATAAATAAAGGGTTGCATTTCTCTCGTCCGAATTTGGGTCCCAATATGGATGCCCGCAGCCAAATACTGATCTCGTGGTATTAAAAGGCTATCTTCTTTTTCCTCAGTCATGATTGAATCTCCAAGAACGGTTAGTTAAACTATCCTTCATTTTTTTTAAATATTTCTTTGAATTACTGGTTCGAAGAAGCATTAGATTCCCCATCATTTCGTTCTTTACGTAGTGTGAAATTTACTTGATCGAAGGTTACTATCTTCACATCCATTGGAATCTTGCTAAGACTACTTTTTCGAGCGCCAATAACATAGCCAATATTTTTTTCTGCACAAATATCTATCAAACGCTGAGTTATAACCCCATCAAAAACAATCGCGCTTATATTTTGATCTGATTCAGCTAATTTATCTGCTAATTCTCTCACACTTATTGTTTCTAATAAATTATAATCCGAATCAAAAAGATTTGCTTGTAATGTTTGTTTTAAATTGGGGATTGTTTCAGCTAATGGTGTAGGGATTTCAATGTGTCCTTTTTCTTTTTTAGATTTTTGAGTACCACTTACTTTTGCTTTTTGAGTAGCGGTTTGCGCCCCATGCTGAAATTTCTTCGCCTTTTTTTGTTTTTTCTCTTTTCCTTTTTTCTTTTCTGTTTCCTGGAGATATTTTTCTACGGGCACTTTTGCTTTTAAATTTCTTATGATTTCTTTTTTCGTTAAATCCTCAACTTCCTTTCCTGGAGGCGCCCGTGCAACATATTGAATATCAGCCACCTGTAATAATTCTTTTAAAATTAAATCGCCGCCTCGATCACCATCTAAAAAGACAGTACATTCTTTTTCCTTCGAGAGTTCTACGATTGTCTCCGGGATATTTGTTCCCTCTACCGCAATCGTATTTTTTATGCCACACCTTAATAAATTTAAGATATCTGCACGCCCTTCTACGATTATCACACTATCCGACTCATCGACCTCCGGACCTGCAGGGAGATTTTCAGGGCCATATTTAGTAATCTCCCCTATTTTAACTGATTGTAAGACCTCATTGGTAATTTCCTGGCTCTCTGGAATGACATCTTCTTCCCAGTGTTTCAAAATATCCGCAGCTCGCAGAATAATCTGCCTTCTCTTAACCTCTCGCACATCCTCTATTTGTTCTAAGGTAATTTTTGCGGTGCAAGGACCGACACGATCTACGGTTTCTAATGCGGAAGCTAATATTGAAGTTTCAACTCGATTGAGACTTGATGGAACCAGAACTTTCCCGAAAGATTTCCCGCCTTCTGATTCTATGATTACTTGAATTCGACCAATCCGTCCTGTCTTTTGTAATTCACGTAAATCTAACTCTTCTCCAAGTAATCCTTCTGTTTGACCAAAAATGGCTCCTACTACATCCGGTTTCTCTACAATTCCTTCAACTTCTATTCTACCATGAATAATGTACTTTGTAGTACTTATGCCATGAGACATGTAATCATCACCTTTTTCAGTATGTCTTAAAAATCGCAAAATCAATCAAAAAGAGCAGATCAGATACTACCTTAACTGCATTACCTTCTCTCTCAATTTCACCTATCTCTCTCTTGAATAGGAAACGTGGCTCCTCATTCTTAGAGCCTTGAGATGAAGTGTAATGAGTTAATTTAGTAATCTGATAAGCGTTTTATGATTGATTTTGTGATATATGATAAGAGTGATTGCTCATCTTATTCTATTTTATATGATAAAATCATCTTTATTAAAACTTATTAAGATTATGGATTTCAGTTTCAAATGTTTCAAAATTGAAAAAAGATGGCTAAAATTCATTAAGAAAGTGGATTTCAATTTCAAACTTTTGAAGAAAAAAAAGGATGGCAAATGCAGGGAGTGGGATTCGAACCCACGGAAACAGGTCCAAACGACAGTGCGTTTCAATCTCCTTCGAGACTGGATCTTAAGTCCAGCGCCGTTTGGTTAAGATCTGACCCAATACCGATCTTTTATTTACCAGGCTTGGCTATCCCTGCATTAAAGCCATAATTCCTCTTTCTCATTATCGCGGGACTTTTATATGCCGTTCGCCTACATGAAGGAAGTCTTCTATGATGGGGCGGGCTTCGATCCCGCGATCTCCGGATTTCACAGGCCGTTCAACCTTTTAACTTTATCTACCTTATGAGTCCGGCGCTGTGGTCATTCCATCATCATGGTTACAATTGTAACCAGGCTTCACCAGCACGAGCTTTGCGCTCCATGCCTTGAGCGACCCCGGCTCGTGTGCTATCATTTAATCTTCACTACGAAGATTTTTAATACCCAGTAGATACTATACTTTTTATTCTTTTGCTAAGAATGAATAAAGGTTAAATATTTTTAAATCTTGTAGACAATTGAGTTTTAAATGATCTACCAAAGAAAACTGCCCCGCAAGCCTCGGTAGCTCAGCTGGTAGAGCGACAGACTTGTAATCTGTTGGTCGAGGGTTCAAATCCCTCTCGGGGCTTCACTTTTTTAATTGAAGGGGTAATTCAAGTAATCTTAATCTTATAACACCGAAATGAAAAAAAGATTTCATTAAGTTCTATGATTTCTTCTTAAAAAATTACGCTATTTTGAAATTGCCCAAAAAAATAGGTAATGCATTCAATCTACCCTGTTTTTCAATTTGTTATGCCCTCCTTCCTTAATTGATGAAGTTTGTTTCCTCTTAAATTTTGGTCGCTTTAAATTCCTAAGAATAGATTTAGAACAAAAATTTA